>DATAFY010000149.1:0-1567 GCA_036257205.1 Steroidobacter sp.
CGCCGCTTTGATCGAGGGATCGAGGCTTTTCAACACGCATACGATATCTCGAAGGGTGAAGACGTTGAGGCTGTAGTCGGCCTTGCCGAGGCGATGGTGATGGCGGACGGCGCGGCATTGACAGCTCGTGCGGGACAGCTATTCGAAGCGGCGCTTGCAAAAGCGCCCAATCACCCGAAGGCGTTGTGGTACGCGAGCCTCTCGGCCTTACAGGCCGGGGATTTGCGTAAAGGCCGCGATCGACTGCAGCTGCTTCTCGCGCAGAATCCGCCGCAGGAATTGCGCACGGCGCTGGAGCTACAGATCGAGGATCTGAACCAGCAGCTTGGCGAGGACGGCGAGGGCGCTGCTTCAGCGCGTGCGGCCGCACCTGCAACTGCGGCTCGCGCTGTCCGGGTCTCCGTCGCCATCGCTCCTGAGATCCAGCGGCAACTTTCGCAGCCGCTGCCCTTGTTCATTCTGGCGCGCGATCCCGCCGGCGGCCCGCCGCTTGCGGTGCAACGGCGCAGCTCCAGCGAGGCTCCCTTGAGCGTCGAACTGAGCGAACGCGACGCAATGACGCCTGCGCGTACAATCGCGAGCGTTCATAACGTCCAAATCGTCGCCCGAATCTCGAAATCGGGGACCCCGCAAGCGCAGAGCGGCGATTTCTACGGTCAGGTCGAGCACCAGTTCGGCGCAGGCGAAACAATCGTCGATGTCGTGATCGATAAGGTCGTGCCATGAACCACGGATCCTCTCTGTCCAAGCCCGACGAAAACTCAGCGCTCACCCCCGGATCATTTCCATTGACGTCCTCTCCGACTCTCATCTCGTTCGCGAAACTCCCCTCCATGGGCCCGGCGTTCGCACGAGTCCTGTTCGGCAAGAAGCCGTACATTGCACCCTCGGACGTCGTTATTGAGCCGGTCAGACTCGAGGCGCGCCGCGTTATGCTCTCGGGCGCCCACCTGCAACGCTATCGCGACGTCTGCAAGGTACGTTGCGGCGCGCAGTTGCCGCCTACGTATCTGCACGTCGTCGCTATGCCGATGCACATCCAGCTCTTCATCGCCCCGCAATTCCCGGTGAAGGTGCTGGGTCTTATCCATCTACGCAACACGATTCGCGTGCTGGGAGAGGTCAACGTGAAAGCGCCGCTCGGGCTGTCGGTAACGTTCGATTCGATGCGCTTGACGGACGCGGGCCAGGAATACGATTTCGTGACGCGTTATGAGCAGGACGGTCAGATCGTGTGGGAGGAGGTGAGCACGATGCTCGCACGCGTCGCGACGCACAAAGAGGGCGGAAAGCGCCCGGGGATTGAACGCTCGACGCACCCTGAAACCGGGGTCGCCACAGAGACGCTCGAGGTGGCTGAGAACACCGGCTGGCGCTACGCACGCGTTTCAGGCGACTTCAATCCGATTCACCTTACCGCGCGTACAGCAAAGTTGTTCGGCTTCAAGCAAGCTGTGGCACACGGGATGTGGTCTTTGGGCCGATGTCTGGCCGCCGCCGCGCCGCATTTGCCCGACGGCAAGGTCCAAATCGACACGCAATTCAAGTTGCCGGTGTACATTCCCTC
>DATAFY010000171.1:0-3815 GCA_036257205.1 Steroidobacter sp.
ACCCGTTCGTTGCCGATGTAGTCGACCATGCGGATTCCGATTGCATACAAACCGCACGCGAGCGGCGGCGTCCCGTCTAGTGTTGCGATCAGGAGCGCCAATGAGTAGCCAGAACTGTGCTCAAAAGATAGGAATGACTGCGCGAATTGCCATTGTTGATTAGCGAATTGACTAATATGTCGTTCTTGGGAGAGGGGGATTTATGGACGACATCGACAGGCAACTGATCGCACTGCTTCGGGACAACGCGCGCATGTCCGTTGCCTCGCTCGCCAAGAAATTGCGCGTGGCGCGCGGGACCGTGCAAAACCGACTTGCGCGGCTCGAAGGCGACGGAACCATCGTCGGTTACACGGTGCGTCTGCGACCGCAAGTCGAAGAGCAATGCATTCGCGCGCTAATGACAGTTGCAGTGGAAGGCAATCGCACAGAGGCGGTGCTGCGGGCGCTGCGCGGCGACCCCGCCGTTACGGCGCTCCACAGCACGAACGGCCGCTGGGACTTCGTGGTCGAGTTGCGGACGGACAGCCTCGAAGCATTCGATCGGGTCCTCGGCCGAATTCGTCTGTTCGAAGGCATTTCCAATACAGAGACGAGCATCCTGCTGTCGACACACAAGCTCTAGGAGGCGCTGCGGCGATTTAGCGCTCGACGCGCTTCCAGGCGCACTCGACTCCGAAACTCGGGCGCAGGCGCCTGCGTGCTCGTTTGCAGGCTACCAACTGCGGAACGCCGTAAGGCGTGCAGGGGGAAAACACGGTGGATCTGTTGACGAATTCCGCCCACCTAAGAGATGGACACCGTCGCGTCCTTTTCGACGGATATGCTTTCAACGACGCTGGCTGCCAGTAGCAACGGCAACTGTACGAGAATGCCGTGAGCGCATCGGCGCTTGCGAACGCTCGACAGCTCGAAACCGGCGACCCGCGTGCGCGAGTCGCCTGCGCCTATTCGTCAATCGCTGATTACAACGGGTGATCAGTAGCGGTAGTGCTCCGACTTATACGGACCTTCCTTCGGCACGCCGATGTATTTCGCCTGAGCGTCCGTGAGCTCCGTCAGCTTCACTCCGAGCTTCGCGAGCTGCAGCCGCGCGACTTTCTCGTCCAGGCGCTTCGGAAGAACATACACCCCGATCGGATATTTCGCGGTATTCGTATACAGCTCGATCTGAGCCAGCGTCTGGTTCGCGAACGACGAGCTCATGACGTACGAGGGGTGACCCGTCGCGCAGCCGAGATTCACCAGCCGGCCCTCGGCGAGGAGAATGATGCGCTTGCCATCCGGGAAAATGATGTGATCGACCTGCGGCTTGATGTTCTCCCACTTGTGCTGCCGCAAGGAGGCGACGTCGATTTCATTGTCAAAGTGACCAATGTTGCAGACGATCGCGTTGTTCTTCATCCGTTTCATGTGATCGTGGGTGATCACATGGAAGTTGCCGGTGGTCGTTACAAACATGTCTGCTTTGTCCGCGGCCTCCTCCATGGTCACGACTCGATAGCCTTCCATAGCCGCCTGCAAGGCGCAGATCGGGTCGATTTCGGTGACCCACACTTGCGCCGACAACGAACGCAGCGCCTGCGCCGAGCCCTTGCCCACATCGCCGTACCCGCACACCACGGCGATCTTACCCGCGATCATCACATCCGTGGCCCGCTTGATCCCGTCCACGAGCGATTCGCGGCAGCCGTACAGGTTGTCAAATTTGCTCTTCGTAACCGAGTCGTTCACGTTGATGGCGGGGAATGCGAGCTTGCCGTCCTTCGCCATCTGATACAGCCGCTTCACGCCGGTCGTGGTTTCTTCCGACACGCCCTTGACGTGCTTGATACGGCTCGAATACCACCTGGGGTCGAGTTGCAGCTTGGCTTTGATTGCGCCGAACAGCGCTCTTTCTTCATCGCTGCCGGGATTCACAAGGATGCTCGGATCCGTTTCGGCTTGGGCGCCCAGGTGCAACAGCAACGTGGCGTCGCCGCCATCGTCGAGGATCATGTTCGAGTAGCCGCCGTCAGACCACTCGAAGATCCGATGTGTGAAGTCCCAGTATTCATCCAGCGACTCGCCCTTGTATGCGAAAACAGCCGTGCCGCGCACCGCAATTGCGGCCGCTGCGTGATCCTGAGTCGAAAACACATTGCAGGACGCCCAGCGCACCTGAGCTCCCAGCGCCTGGAGCGTTTCGATCAGCACCGCAGTCTGGATCGTCATGTGAAGCGAGCCGGTGATGCGCGCGCCTTGCAGGGGCTGCGATTTGGCGAATTCCTCGCGGATCGCCATGAGTCCGGGCATCTCGGTCTCGGCGATCAGAATTTCCTTGCGCCCCCAATCCGCGAGGGCGAGATCGGCCACATGAAAGTCATTGGTCGAAGCGGGTCTTGCAACTGCGCTCATAACTCTCTCCAAACAAGTGAGCGGGCGCCGTTGCCGTTGAAGGCGTGCGCGCCGAGCCTGGCAGAGCGGAAGGGAACCTTCTCAGACTCTGCTGCAGCGCCCCTCAGCGCGCGGAAGGAGCCGTCAGTCTAGCGTTTTGCGCGGATGCGCGCTCGGGTTTTGGGCGGCGGGCTGGTGCTTACGCCGAGGTTTCGAAGCCTCTCACCCTTACTCTGGCGGAGGCGACTTCGATAAAGAGGCACTTGAATTCGTCGGACCTGGGGCCCTGAGCTAAGCGCCGACAGCGCGCTTGACGCCCGCCTCCGCGGCGAGCATCTCGGCCTTGTCGGTCTTCTCCCACGTGAACTCCGGCTCGTTGCGGCCGAAGTGGCCGTAGGCGGCGGTTTTCCGATAGATCGGACGCAACAGGTCGAGCATCTGGATGATGCCCTTCGGACGCAAATCAAAATGCTTGGCGACCAGCGCCTCCAATCGATCATCCGAAATTTTGCCCGTGCCGAACGTCGTGACCATGATGCTGGTGGGCTTCGCCACGCCAATGGCGTACGACACCTGGACTTGCGCTCTTGTGGCGAGGCCCGACGCAACGATGTTCTTCGCGACATAGCGCGCAGCGTAAGCCGCTGAACGGTCAACCTTGGATGGGTCTTTTCCTGAGAACGCGCCGCCGCCGTGCGGAGCGGCCCCACCGTACGTATCGACGATGATCTTTCGCCCCGTCAGCCCGCAGTCTCCCTGCGGTCCACCCACCACGAAGCGACCGGTCGGATTGATGTGGTATGTGATTCTCTTGCCGATCATCTCTTTCGGCAGCACCGGCTTGACGATCTCCTCGATCACGGCCTCGCTCAGCGGACCATGTTCGATTTCTGGATGGTGCTGCGTCGACAGCACGACGGTATCGACCTCCTTGGGCTTGCCGTCGACATATTTCACCGTGACCTGGGACTTCGCATCCGGACGGAGCCATGGGAGCTTGCCCGTCTTGCGCAGCAGCGCCTGTCGCTCAACCAGCCGATGCGCGAGATAGATCGGCAACGGCATGAGCTCCGGCGTCTCATCGCACGCATATCCGAACATCAACCCCTGATCGCCCGCGCCCTGATCGAGGTTCAGGCCGCGCCCCTCATCCACGCCCTGTGCGATGTCGGGGGACTGTTTGTCGTAAGCGACGAGCACGGCGCAGCCTTTGTAATCGATGCCGTACTCGGTGTTGTCATATCCAATGCGCTTAATCGTCTCGCGCGCCACGCTTTGATAGTCGACCACGGCGTTCGAGGTGATCTCGCCCGCAAGCACGACCAGCCCGGTGTTGCACAGCGTTTCGGCCGCCACCCTTGAGTACTTATCCTGCGCGAGGATTGCATCCAGAATCGAATCGGAGATCTGATCGGCCACCTTGTCCGGGTGACCCTCCG
>DATAFY010000304.1:0-7473 GCA_036257205.1 Steroidobacter sp.
GCTGCGGGAAGAACAGGACGTTCACGAAAATGCTCGACAGCCAGAAGTGCGCTTTCGCGAGCTTCACGTTGTACATGCGGCCGGTCCACTTCGGAAGCCAGTAATAGACGCCGGCCATGAGCGCGAAGACTGCGCCGGGCACGAGCACATAGTGGAAGTGCGCCACGACGAAGTAGGTATCGTGGTACTGGAAGTCGGCGGGCGCCACGCCAAGCATCAGGCCCGAGAACCCGCCAATCCCGAACAGAAACAGGAACGAGATCGCAAACAGCATCGGCGGCTCGAAGCTGATCGAGCCTTTGAACATGGTGGCCGTCCAGTTGAACATCTTCACGCCCGTCGGCACGGCAATCAGCATCGTTGCGAGCATAAAGAACAGCTGACCCGCGAGCGGCATGCCCACCGTGAACATGTGGTGGGCCCACACGATGAAGGAGAGGAACGCGATGGCGGCCGTCGCATACACCATCGCGTCGTAGCCGAACAGCGGCTTACGCGAGAAGGTCGGGATGATCTCCGAGACGATGCCGAACGCCGGCAAGATCATGATGTAGACCTCGGGATGTCCGAAGAACCAGAAGATGTGCTGGAACATCACCGGGTCGCCGCCGCCGGCCGCGTTGAAGAAGCTGGTGCCGAAGAAGTGATCCGTGAGAAGCATGGTGACCGCGCCCGCGAACACCGGCATGACGGCGATGAGCAGATAGGCGGTGATCAGCCAGGTCCACACGAACAGCGGCATCTTGAGCAGCGTCATGCCGGGCGCACGCATGTTCATAATCGTCACGATGATGTTGATGGCGCCCATGATCGAAGAAGCGCCGGCCAGGTGAATCGCGAAGATCGCCATCGGGAGCGCATCGCCCGTTTGCAGCGTCAGGGGCGGGTAGAGCGTCCAGCCCCCGGCAGGCGCTCCGCCCGGCACGAAAAGCGTGCAGATCAGCAGCGTGAACGCTGCGACGAGAAGCCAGAAGCTGAAGTTGTTCATGCGCGGCAGCGCCATATCGGGCGCGCCGATCTGAATGGGGATCATCCAGTTCGCGAGGCCCACGGTCGCCGGCATGACCGCGCCGAACACCATGATGAGCGCGTGCACCGTCGTCATGGAGTTGAAGAACATCGGATCAACGAGCTGCAGCCCCGGCTTGAACAGTTCGGCGCGAATGATCATCGCCATGGCGCCGCCAGTGAAGAACATCAGCAGACTGAACAGCAGATACATCGTGCCGATGTCTTTGTGATTCGTTGCAAAGACCCAGCGGCGCCAGCCGCTTGCAGGACCGTGATGATCGTGCGCGTCTTGAGTGTGGTCGATGTGACCGGCGGCGTGCGTCTGTGCGGTGCTCATTGAACTCATTACTCCGGACGTTGACTGCGCAAGCGCTTACTGCGCCGAGGCGACCACGGTCGTCGCCTTCTCCATCTGCTGGGGGGCGGGCGCAGCACCCTGCTTCGCGCTCGCCAGCCAGCTCTCGTAGTCGGCCTGCGACTTCACTTCGACGACGATCGGCATGAAGCCGTGGTCGCGTCCGCACAGTTCTGCGCACTGGCCGCGGTAAACGCCGGGTTCATCGGCGCGGAACCACATTGCGGTGACGAACCCGGGAATCGCGTCCCGCTTCATCCCGAACTGCGGCACCCACCAGGCATGGATGACGTCGGCCGCGGTGAGGAGCAATCGCACTTTCTTGCCGACCGGCACGACCAGAGGATGGTCGACCTCGAGCAGATAATTTTCGACGCTGTGCGGATCGATGTCCGAACCGAGCTGACGCGCCGCATCGCTCGCGCGCGCCAGCGTGGAGAAAAACGCCACATTCTGATCGAGGTAGTCGTAATGCCACTTCCATTGATAACCCGTGACCTTGATCGTCAGATCGGAATCGCGGGTGTCCTCGATCTTGATGAGCGTTTCCGCCGCGGGCACGGCCATGCCCACGAGTATCGCGATCGGGATGATCGTCCAGATCACTTCCGCCTTCGTGCTGTGATCGAAAGTGGCAGGCACTGCGCCCTTCGAATGACGGAACCTGACGAGCGAGTAAATCATGGCGCTGAAGACCACGGCTGCGATGATCACGCAGACCCACAAGATCAGCATGTGCAGTCCGTGGATCTCGCGGCTCAGCTCGGTGACGCCGGCGGGCATGTTCAGACTCCACGCGGCAAAGGCTGCGCCCGGCGGCAGACATGCAGCTGCAACGCCGGCGGCGTATTTTGCGATCTTCAACATTGGCGCCAATGCTCCAAAGTACTTCGTTCTAGGCTGTCGTCGCTTTCCCGCACCCCGAGTGAGCGCGACATCGTCCGTTACGGGGCAGCGTCCCGCGCCCCGTAGTTCACCGCCGCGCGTTGATCAAAGCGCGGGCGATTCGTTCACATTTCCCACCCATTGTTTTAAACGATTCGCCAAACTGCGGCGCTCGTCTTCTGTGAGAAATTGCCCCACTTCGCAGGCGCGACCATGCGACTCGATGAGGAGTCGACTTGGATGCAGCGCCGACGGCGGGCACAGGAGTGTAACCCTCGACCAGTGACGAGGAAACAGCGCTGAGCGCTCACTGCTGCATCCGTGATGCACGATCGTGACGCAGTCCTCCGTGATCGTGATGGTCTCGTAGGTGCGGCCGGCCCGCATTGAGGCGTGGACCGCCCAGCCGAGCACTGCGAGCTCGAGCGCAGCGAATACAGCCACGGGCCAGAACCCAATGAGTGCGAACGGCGCCGCAACCGCCAAGGTCGTCGCGCATACGGTGCACATCAGGAGCGCCGCCGTGCGCCGCGTAAGAGCGCAGCGCGCTCTAATAAGCACTCGCCGTTCGACCGCGGGCAACGCGGCAGCCAACGGCAGGGGTGCGGGGCCGGCGATCATGAGAATGAAAAGTTAACGTAGTTGCTGCAGGCCCGTCGCATCTACAACCGGAGCAATTAAAAAACTATCGTCGCGACCGCAGTCCCGTCAGCGGCACCCGAACTTCCCCGCTCGGCGCCCGCGGCGCTCGCAACTCGCCGGCCCAGGCGTGCCCGTACACCACTTCCACGCTCATAGGCACGACGCCGTCTCGCTTCAACGTCTCGACCTGCGCCTGAAGCGCGCGCCCGCGAACGCGGCCCGTCAGGCTGGTGCGCCGGCCCTGAGTCAGATTGCGCGACCCCGTCCGTTTCAGCTCGCGATGCAGCGCGCTCAGGCTGGAATACGTGATCGTCAAACGCTCCACATCCATCACTGGTTCGGCGAAACGTGCGCGCATGAGGGCGTCGCCCAGGTCATGCATGTCGATGAAGCGGTGCACGTGTGGGTAATGATCTACGCGCGCCCAGGCATCGCGTAGTTCCTTGAGCGTGTCTGGCCCGAGCGTGGTAAACGTGAACAGACCGTTGGGGGCGAGCACTCGGCGGACCTCCGCAAACACGCCGTCCGGATCCGATCCCCACTCCAGCGTCAAATTGCTGAAGACGAGATCGACGCTTGCGTCTTTGAAGGGCAGTCGCCCCGCATCGCCCGCAACGCGCCCAAAGCGCCGGAAGAAGCGCCCCTGCCGAGCCGCGGCTTGCAGCATCCGCTCTGACAGATCCAGTGCGATGACGTGCGCGCGCCGATAGCGCTGTTTCAGCGCCCTTGCGCCGTGACCTGCTCCCGCGCCGATGTCCAGGACGACCGCGGGCTGCAGACGCACCACCTCTAGACGTTCGAGCAGACGAGCGCGAATTTCCGCCTGCACGCCGGCGGCGGACTCGTACGTAGCGCTCGCGGCGTCGAAGGCGCGTCGCACGGTGCGTGAATCAAGAAAGAAGTCGTCGTGAGGCGCGGCCATGACGGCGCCACCATACCAGCCAATCGCTGCTCAAGAAGCGAAGTTTGACGCTCGGCCTCGAACCGAAGCGTGGATGAGAGCTTGCGGCTCAGGGCAGCGGCTGCGCGCGCACGCCCAATCGCTCGAACAAGGCGCGGTCGTGCTGCTCGCCCGGGTTTTCCGTGGTCAGCAACTTGTCCCCATAAAAGATCGAATTGGCGCCTGCGAGAAAACAGAGCGCCTGCATCTCATCGCTCATGGAGCTGCGGCCGGCTGACAGACGCACGTTCGAGCGCGGCATGAGCAAGCGGGCGACCGCAATGACGCGCACGAACTCGAGCGCATCGACGTTGGGCTCTCCATAGAGCGGCGTGCCTGGGACCTGCATCAACTGATTGATTGGGACGCTCTGCGGATGTTCCGGCAGGGTTGCAAGCGTGTGCAGCAGTTCCGCGCGGTCCTGCGAGGATTCCCCTAACCCCAGAATGCCGCCGCAGCACACGTTGATCCCGGCGTCGCGCACCGCCGTGAGCGTGTCCAGACGGTCCTGATAAGTCCGCGTCGTGATGACCTTTTCGTAATGAGAAGCGGACGTGTCCAGATTGTGGTTGTAATAGTCGAGTCCGGCATCTTTAAGAGCGCACGCCTGCTCCGGCGTCAGCATGCCGAGAGTCACGCACGTTTCCATGCCCAGCGCCCGCACGCCTTTCACCATTTCGATGATCTGCTCCAGCTGTTTCGGCTTGGGGCTGCGGTAGGCCGCGCCCATGCAGAAACGCGTCGCGCCAGTCGCTTTCGCCTTGCGCGCCTGATCGAGAACCTCCTCGAGGTTCATCAATGGCTCGGTTTCGACCCCGGTCTGGAAGCGCACGCTCTGCGAGCAGTAGGCGCAGTCCTCTGGGCAAGCGCCCGTCTTGATGGACAGCAACGTGCTGATCTGGATTTCGTTTGGGTTGAAGTTGGCCCGGTGCACACGTTGCGCGTGAAACACCAAGTCGGCGAAGGGCAGTGCGAAGAGCGCCCGGACCTCGTCGATGGACCAGTCCCGGCGCACTTCGCCCAAGCGAGCGAGAAGCGCGCCGCCGAGCCCGCCTTCGGCTGACGTCATTGTTTGCAGATCCTCGTAATTCGCGCGAACGCTAGGGTTCACTACGGAGCACACTCACGAACACGCGGAAAGCTGGTGGTAGGAGGCGGCGGAGTATTCGCGGCCGCTAGGGCGCTGTCAACCGATGCTGGGTGTAAGAGTTGACGATCGGAAGAGGCGAATCGCCGGGCGGCCATCGTCGTTCGTGTGCGGCCTGCGCCGCGGATGCATGCGCTCACCGAGGAGCGATGGAGTCCACGCCGCCGACCTCGCTGCATGAGCGCTGCTCGGCTCGTTACTTGGCAAACAGATGCTCGAGCGCGATTCCCAGGAACACCGACATTCCGAAATAGTTGTTGTTGAGGAACGCTCGAAAGCAGTCCTCAGGTTTGCGTGCGCGGATGAGAACCTGCTCGTAGAACGCAAATACCGCCGCCGCGGCGAGCCCGACGCCGTACCAGAACCCCAATTTCAAATCCCGGCCGACAAGCCAGAGTGCGAAAAGCGTCATCAACTGCATGATGCCGATGATGAATCGGTCGGCATCGCCGAAAAGGATCGCGCTCGAGCGCACGCCCAGCTTGCGATCGTCTTCCCGATCCACCATGGCGTACATGGTGTCGTACGACATGGTCCACAGCAGCCCGGCGATGAACAGCAACCAGGCCAGGCGCGGCACATGCCCGCTCTGAGCTGCAAACGTCATCGGCACAGACCACGTGAACGCCGCGCCCAGATAGAACTGCGGCAGCGGAAAGAAACGCTTGCAGAACGGATAAGTGACGATCAACACGCCGCCCACGAGCGCCAGCAGCTTCGTGAGGTGATTGAGGGTGAGCGCGAGCCCGAGCGCAATCATGCCCAGCGCTATGCAGAGCGCGACTGCCTCGGCGGGTTCGACCTGGCCCGTGGCGAGCGGTCGATTGCGGGTGCGCCGCACATGTCGATCGAAGTTGCGATCGGCGAAGTCGTTGATCGCGCAGCCCGCCGAGCGCGTCAGTATCACGCCGAGCACGAACACCACGAAGACGTGCTGATCAGGACGCCCGTTCGAGGATAACCACAGCCCCCACAGGACCGGCCATAGCAGCAGCCAGATGCCGATCGGCCGATCCAGGCGCGTCAGGGCAATGTACTGGCGCACCCTCGCCCCCGCAGCCGGCAGCAACTCCGTAGCGACCGAGGTAGAGGCGATGCGGTGAGCGAACCAGCGGAGCCGGTCGCGCAGGGCGAGATACGGCGTGCTCACGGCGTGGGCGACTGCAGTCTGAGGTGCGGGGACAGGAGACTGGAAAGCCGCTTCGGTCGCGGGTGCGGCCCGGAGAGTTGCAGCGCCGCCAGCGGATGTTGTTGCTTCAGCAGCAGTCGTCTCATCTAAAACTCAGCTCCCATCTCTAGGCCGCAATCGCCAGCCGGCCTTTGTCTTCACACCTTCGCAAACCGCTCGTCCCGCCCGATCCAGCGGCGCAGCAGCGGCGCTATGTTCGCCTCATTATCCCGCAGCATCAATTCCGCGGCTCGGTGCACTTTCGGCAGCAGATCGGCGTCGCGGACGAGATCTGCGATCCTCATCTGCATCAGACCCGTCTGGCGTGTGCCAAGCAATTCCCCAGGCCCGCGCAGTTCGAGATCGCGCCGCGAAATCTCAAAACCATCATTCGTTGCGCGCATCACGGCCAACCGCTCGCGCGCGATCTCGGCAAGCGGGGCGCGATACAAGAGCACGCACGTGCTCTCCGCAGCGCCGCGTCCTACGCGTCCGCGCAACTGGTGCAGTTGCGCGAGACCCATGCGTTCGGCGTTCTCGATCACCATGAGACTCGCGTTGGGAACGTCCACGCCGACTTCGATCACCGTCGTGGCGACCAGAAGATTGACGGCGCCCTCCTTGAACCGCGTCATAACGGCATCCTTCTCACGAGCGGACATGCGTCCGTGCACGAGCCCTACTGTAAGCTCAGGGAGCGCTTGCCTGAGCGCGGCGGCCGTATCTTCGGCGGCCTGCGCATTCAATTGATCCGATTCTTCGATCAGCGGACATACCCAGTAGGCTTGGCGCTCCTGGCGGCAGGCGTCGCGGATCCGCATGACGACCTCGTCGCGCCGCATCTCCGGCAGCGCGACCGTCTTCACAGGCGTGCGCCCCGGCGGCAGCTCATCGATGATGGACACATCGAGGTCAGCGTACGCCGTCATCGCGAGCGTCCTCGGGATCGGCGTCGCCGTCATGATCAGCTGATGCGGGTAATGCCCCGCCGCAAGCCCTTTCTCGCGCAGGAGCAGCCGTTGATGCACGCCGAAGCGGTGCTGCTCGTCGATGATCGCGAGCCCCAGGCGATGAAACTCAACGCCTTCCTGGAACAGCGCGTGCGTGCCGATCGCGATCTGCATCTTCCCTGAGGCCAGATCCGCCAACACACGCGCGCGCGCCGCGCCGGTCCGCCGGCCGGTGATCAGCGCCACGTTGAGCCCCAGAGGCGCGAGCCACGCATCGAAATTGCGCGCGTGCTGCTCAGCGAGCAGTTCGGTGGGAGCCATGACCGCCGCCTGGAAGCCGCACTCGACCGCCCGCAGCGCGCCGAATGCGGCCAC
>DATAFY010000305.1:0-4456 GCA_036257205.1 Steroidobacter sp.
CCCGGATTGATCGCCGCGTCCGTCTGTACCAGATGCTGAATCACGCCTCCATCCTCGCCCGTGAGCGAGCGGTCCAGCGCCGAGACGATGCCCGTCGTCAGCGTCCAGTCCAGACCAAAGGGATTACCGATTGCGAACACCTTCTGGCCGACCTGCAAGTCCGCACTTGACCCGATCGGAATGGGTGTAGGCGGGTTGACCGGCACACGAATGCGCAGCACCGCAATGTCATGCGTCGGGCTCGCGCCCACGAGGGAGGCGGCGTAATCGCGTCCGTCGGCCAGCCGCACGTTCGCCTCGGCGGCGCCCGCGATTACATGCAGATTCGTAACCACATGACCCTCTTCATCCCAGATGAATCCCGAGCCCGTGCCGCGCGGCACGGTCATTACATTGCGCGTCCAGAAGTCGACGACCCGCTCCCGAGTCGAGATGTAGACGACGGAGGACTTCGACGATTCGAATATCTCAATATTGAGCCGCTCATCCGGGGTCAGCTCGCCGCGCGGCGCAACCACCCGCGGCGCGGCTTCGACGCGATTGAAGCGGGACAAAAACTCGGGAAAGGCCAACCAGACCGCGAGCGCCGCCAGGATCGCGGCAAGCACAAGCGTGCGGAAACGCGCGGACGTGTCATGCGACGGCATTGAAGCATTCTCCAGCGTGATATCTGCATTATCCGATGAGAAAAACGCATCCGTTTGGGGAGCGCCTCAGGCGAGTACGGACGCCATCTCGAGCACTGGCGTGAATCGTCCGCCAATGGCGGGCCATCGCCGGCACGCCGAGGAGCCGTTCGGCCATTGCGCCACTTTAGAGATCCCGGACGCCGACGGCGTGTGCAAATAGAACACTTTCCGGCGACCCAACTGCGCCATGGGCAGCGGGCGGCTGCCGCCGACATTGATGCCGCGAAGGACAGCGAGCCAGACGCTCATGTGAGAAGTGTAGCTTGACATACGATCGCTGAGAGGCAGGCTGACCGCCGCAGATTTGTCTCTGGGCTCACAAATGCTCACCCATCGCCCGATCCCGATCGGACTCCGCGGCTGGGCCGCGGGTGCATCCGTTCTGCCACCGCCTGCCCGCGCTTGGCGGCTCACGCAATTTCGTCGACACTTCGGCCATGGAGTGCGCGTCGAAGAACACGGTCTGTCTGACGGTCGGGCTCATCTTTTTCACTCTGCCTCTGGCGGTCGTCGCCGAGGAGCGTGACTTCGAAGTTCGTGCGCTTTCGCATACGTCGGCGGCTTACCGATCGCCCTGCTCTTTATCAATTTCGCGCGCGGATAAGGCCATCTACGCAGCACGGCGTTCGGGCCGCAATCGCGCCAGTGCAGCCGCACCGCTGGCTGCCCGAGCGAACTCCTTTTGCGGTCCACTGCGCGCCAGACTGGCCTTGGTCCGCGCGCCTATGTCTCATCAGCGTCACGGGTCTGGAGAACGGCGACGCCGCCATTTTGCGAGCACGCACAACGGGCAACGGCTCCGATTCACAGCGCAACGAGTTTGTTTTGCGAATTGACTCACAACCAAGTCGCGCCGGGTCTGGTTATTTTTGCCTCGCCGGCATGGCGCTCGCATTCTCCTTTCAAGACAGGCGTTCGTAGATGTCTCTCTGGCGACAAAAACTAGGTGCATTTGCAGTTCATTTCGCGGCGACGCTGCTGCTCGCAGCCGCAGCCGCAACGCTCGTGTTTGTGATCTGGTTTCCGGAACCGTTTCAGACGATGGTGGGCGGGGCGAAGCTGTTCATGCTCGTCGTGGGGTGCGATCTTGCCCTCGGACCGCTGATTTCCCTGGTTATCTACAATCCCACGAAGCCTCGTAAACAACTTCTCGTCGATTATGCAGTGGTCGTCGCCGTGCAACTCGCCGCAATGGTCTACGGCGTCTATGTCATATCCAATTCACGCCCCGTTTACGTTGCCTTCGTCAAGGATCGCCTCGAAGTCGTCACTGCGGGCGAGATCGAGGATGCGGATCTTGACGCGGCGAGGCGACCGGAATACCGATCGCTGCCCAACTGGGGTGCACGGCTAGTTGGCACGAAAGTGCTCCCGCAGGACCACAACGAGGCGTTGTTCTCGGGACTCGCGGGCAAAGACGTCGCTCTCGTACCCAAGTACTACGTGCCGTATGAGTCGGAACTCGACGATGTCAGAAGGCGCTCACAGCCCTTGGATCTCCTGGCTAAACATCATCCCTCCGCGCCCGCGCTGATCGCGGCTGCCCAGGCAGAGCTGAAAGTCCCCCCGGAGAAACTGCGTTGGTTGCCCGTCAAACACCGTACAGGCTTCTGGAGTGCGCTGGTCAATGTTGAGACCGGCGTTCCCGTGCGTTATCTGCCCATCGATCCACCGTACTAGCGCTGGAGAACGAACAAGCGCGCCTATGCGCGGCGACCTGCTCTCACTCGCTCGCAACTATCGACAGGTCGCGAATATCGTAAAGCGCGCCGCTCGCGAACTGACGGGCGCAGACGGCGCGACGTTCTCACTGCCCGAGGGCGGGCAGACGTGTTAGTCGACGAGCATGCGGACGCCTCCCTCTGGAACGGCAGACGTTTCCTGCTCACCGGGAGCGTGGCCGGCCGGGCGCCGAGCGCAGATCGATCGACATCACGGATCTCACCAATGAAGTCCACGCGCCCTTTGAGGACGATCGCGAGACATCGGCGAAGAGTCTGCTCGGAGCGCCGCTGCGCTCTTCAGATCCGCTCGGCGTTATCGGCCTTTACTGGCGCAACAGCATGAATGCACGGCTGACGAATTGATGCTGCTGCAGGCTCTCCCGACACCGCCGCGACCGCGATCGAGAATGTGCGCGTCTACGCGATCTGGAACAAGCGGCGGCCGCCAATGAGGAGCTGGAAGCGTTCACTTCGACCGTTCCGCACGACGTTCGAGCGCTGATGCACGCGCTCACGATGAATCGGCTCGTCAATGATATTTTGCGTTTAGCCCGCATCAATCGCGCCGAGCTTCGCCGCTGAGCTGGCAGATGCAATCCTTGTCCGGCTCCGACTCATGTATCCCATCGGACGCGTGCAAACTCAGATCGCGAGGCCGATGATCGTGAACGCGGATGCGGGCTCATGCAGGCGGCGCTCGAGAATCTGCTCGCGAACGCATGGAAGCATTCGTCAACGTGCGACGAAGCGGAGATTTCGCTTACCTCGCAGACAAGCGGAGGCGGCTGCGTTCTGCCTGCGCGACAACGGTGCGGCATTCGATCCCCGCGAAGTTCATCGACTGTTCAGTCCGTTTCAGCGTCTTCATTCTGAAGACGAGTTCGCAGGCCTCGGTCCGGGCCTCGCCACGGTGCGACGCCTTATCACCAGGCACGGCGGATTGATGTGGGCCCATGCAGTCGCAGCGGCGCGCTTCTTCACACTCCGCGAGCACGTTGCTCACATCTGAGCGCGCTGCTAACTCATAGCGAGCGGCGTGCTGTGGGTCATCGACCTACAGCAACGCAGTTTGCAATCGCCCCTTCCTAGGTAGGGGGACAGTCGCAGTTCTGTGGTTACGATCATGGCTCGTATCGCTGCTTTCGGTGCTGAATTCAGCACACCGGAGAGACGGGTGGTCCAGCTTCGCTCGAACTTGAAGGCCATGACATTCCCGCAACCGCAACTCGGTGATTCGTTTGCCGCGCAGCGAGAGCTGCAGGGCCAAGGCGTACGCGCTGCGTTCACGGACTTTTCGACCCCGCTGACGTTCATCGGGCCGCGGGGAACGATCTACGCGCCGCCGTATTCGCCGTTCGGGTCTCCCGGCCAGCGCACGCAAAAACGACTGCAGCATGCAGCGATGCGCAAACTGATCGACGCCGCGCAAGAGCTCTCACTTGCGAACAACTGGGGTCAGGCCGCTGACATCGTGCGACGAGCGGCGTGCGAACTCACCGGCGCCGACGGGGCGAGCTTCGCAGTCCTCGACGCCGAGCAGGCGTGTTACGTCGACGATCCTGTGAACGCTTCGCTCTCGCAAGGGCGCCGTTTTCCGCTCACCCTGTGCGCGGCGGGCTCGGCGATGGTGCAACGAAGGTCGGTCGTTATCCCCGACGTCCGCAAAGAAGCCGAAACGCCCCTCGAAGACTATCGGGGGACATCCGCTGAGAGCATCGCGGTGGCTCCGATTCGTGCGCCCGAACCCCTCGGCGCCATCGGCGTGTACTGGGTGCAGCGACATGACTGCACGCCGAAAGAACTGATGTTGCTGCAGGCGCTCGCGAACACAGCTGCAGCAGCGATAGAGAAAATGCGCGTCTACGCCACGGTTGAGCGTCTCATCGAGGAGCGCACGCGTGAGCTGCAAACCGCAAACAAGGAACTGGAGGCTTTCGCGTCGGCCGTATCTCATGACCTGCGCGCTCGTTTACGAGCCATGAGCGCAACGATCGAGGGGTTGGACGCCGGGTTATTCCAAGAGCGCGAGCTGCAGCAGGAGCG
>DATAFY010000320.1:0-9586 GCA_036257205.1 Steroidobacter sp.
TTCCGGCGCTGATTTTGGCTGCGCTCACGGCGTGCGTTCAACTCCAGGCGCGTGCGGACAATCAAGCAACACCGCCGGATCCGGCTTCGAATCTAGCCGAGGCCATTCAAGAAAATCGCCCGATCGCCCGCCGCGATTACCTTCGCTTACTGCTCGGAAAGCCCTCGCAGGACGCTGCGCTCCTGATTCGTGGACTTGCAGCCTCAGACGGGCACGTGCGTAGGTTGGCAGCGCTGCAGCTTGGTGAGCTCCCCACGCATCGACTCAACCCGCGCGTCGTATCTGCATTGCTTGCCGGGGCGGCAGATGCAGATGCAACGGTGGCGGCGCAGGCAATGGCCTCAATCCTGCGAATCGGCAGCATTGCACCTGCATCTTTGATTCCGCACGTGCGCGATGAAACGCCCTTACGGCGGTTCACCTATCGTTCTGCCTCGGCGAACGGGTGGAGAACGCTTCAGGTCAGCGGCTCGGATCTGGTCATTGCAAGTCTGCTCTATGGATCACCAACGAATGTCGATGAGCTCGTTCGCGCCTACGCAGACGCGAAGCAAGCGGCGGCCGTCAACCGCAACGGCGACAGGCCGGATCCGCAAAGCGAGTTCGAGTCCTCTGAGGAATCCACACGACGGACGCCGGACTACTTCGCTCGCGCGCTCGTCGCACTGCTCGAGCACGCGCCCGATGCAAACCGCACGCTCGTCCTGCGCTTGATGGAAACCGAGGATTCTGAGTTGCGGCGAGTCGCCTATGGCGCGGCATCCAAGGTCACAGCGAACCCTGCGGATGTCGCTGCGCGGCTCGCAAAAGTCGTTCGTGAGGGTCCGACCGAGGCGGACCGCATCGGCGCCGCGCGCGCCCTCGCTTCGCAGGGCGAGCTGGGCCAGGCGGAGCTGCTGAAATTGATACGCATGGATCATGCGGGTGTACGCGCCGCCGCATTGGCGTCACTGCTCGAGCATGCGGATTGCGCATCGCCGTGGATGGGTTTGTTGTTCGCCGAGCGCGACCCCGCGGTGCGACAGGCAGGTTTAGCGGCAGTGCTCGGGTCGGAACGCTATTTCGACGTGCCGTTTTCCTGTCTGGTCGCATTGACGACCGACAGCTCCCTCAGCGCAGTTTCCAGGTCGTTTATCCTCCACTCTCTCTCGATGCACGCGCGTAATGCGGTCGGGGAGCGTGTGAAGCTCAGCCTCCCTGAGGCGACGACGATTCTGGAACCGTTGCTGTCGGACCCGGAATCGGAGCTTTATTCCGATGCTTGGGAGGTGATGCGAGCGCTGCTCGAGGCGAGCGATGGCGGCAGCGCCGCAGTGGCGGGCATCGCGCGCGCCCGCTTGCAGAAGTCAAATGCCGCGGCGGACGGGGACGCCCATCTCCTGTGTGCGCTGAGTTCGCTAGACGCCGGCATCCTGGCGGCAGATCCGACTCTTCTGAGCTTGATCGCTGAGCGAATGGGGCAGGAGCGTTCTTCGGACGAGTGCATCGCGGCCGTTCTTTCAGAGATCGATCTCAGCTCACCGCAGCTGCTGTCGCTCGGGAGCACGATCCTGACGCATCTGCGCCGCAGCAAGCAGCTCACAGAGGCGCAGACGAAACTCCTGGAGAAGGCAGTGCCGGCGGCCCTCTTCGCGGGTGAATGGCGCGCACTGGCCGCACAGTTCACGGGCAAGAGTCGCTTGATGATCCGGCGGATTGCGGCCTCGCGCGGGTTGGGGGTTGAGGAATCGACCGTGCTGTTCGACGCGGTGTTGTTGGGGGAGACCGAGGGTCTGGGCGAGGGGCAACCCAACGGCAGGCCTGCTGAGGATTTGCTGCGCTATGAATACACGCCCGCCGCGGCAGAGGGAGTGCTCGCGCTCGGCGTCCGCGGCCGTGCTCTTGTGCGTGATTTTCTGCTCGGCAGGCGCGGGACACCCATGGCGCGCGAGGCGATTGTGACCGCCGCGCGCCGGCAGCGCGCGACCGAATTCACTCCGGAGCTCAAAAGCGCCGCGTTGAGCGATAAAGACGAGGGCGTCCGCGCCAGTGCTCTGGAGGCCCTCTCGGGCATGCTCCGCATCGAGGAGCTCGTGCCTGCAATCAGGCCGCTCTTCAGCGAATCCTCGAGAGACGTCCTGCAGCCCATAGCGGAGTTCGTCGCACAGAACCGCGCCGGCTTTGCGGACCATCTGACGCAGGGCGACATTGAAACGATTGTTGCGAGCATGCTCGCCAGCAGCGACTCCTCGCTTCGGGGCTCTGTGGCAGGCGTTCTCGTCAACCTGAATGCCCACGTTCCCGATGAGCTGATCGAGGGCTCGCTGACCAGGCTGCTGCTCGATGAGGACAAAATGGCTCGCACCGAGGCAATTGACGTACTGCCGCACTTCGGAGCGCGAAGCGTTTCTGCGCTGGCTCGCGCCCTGAGCGATCCCGACTGCGAGCGCGTGCTGCTGCCCGAGCTTGCACGTGCGCTCACCGCGCTGGCCAGAACGGAGCCGCGCACGACGGCGCTGCTGGGCCAACTCATCATGCTGCAGAAACGTTTCCCGCGCTCCGCTCCGCTGCTCGAGGCGATCGGCGCGGTGGCTGACCCGCAAGCGCTCGCGCTGCTCGAGGAGCAGCTGCAATCCGACGATGCGGCGCTCCGTAATGCCGCGCTCGCGGCGCTTACCGCCCGCCAAGCCTTTTTCTCGTTTTCTTCAGAGCCGTATCTGGCCGCATTGATCGACGCCCAGATCGAGGATCAGGTGGCGAAGCGATTCGGCGAGGCGTTCGAGCGCCTTCGACCCTACTCTGGCGCGGTGCCCACTTCTGGCGCGATCGCCCGTTTACCGCAGTTTCCCTGGCCGCCGCCGCAATGGTCCTTTAAGGAAGTGATTCCAAAGTCCCTGATTGACGCCGCCACGCTCGGCGGCGTCTCGGAGCGACTCATCGGCTCACTGCGCGCGGCGAGCAGAGACTATGACTATGGCCTCTTCGAGATTCCGGACGGGTTCGTCCTGCTCGCGCGCCTCGAGCGTATTCAGCCGGACGGTGCGCCGTTTTCGGGCCGCGATCGCTGGAACGAGAGCACGATTCCCGTGCGCTCGCTAAAGGACTATCTGCTCGAATTGTTCCTCAGTCCGCCCGGCCGCTTCCGCATCATCGCCTTCGCGGTGGCGCGTGAGGAACCGCTCACCGGCTCAGCGACAGCGCGACTCCCCACGTTCGGCGCGGGGGCGAAGGTGCTGCCGCAGTGGATCGCGCAACTTCCCTTTGTCGATCGCGAGGCGTACGCCCTGGTCTACACTTTCCAGCGATATGACGGGGGCAAGATGGTTCTCAACTACGCAGGATCGCCGAGCGGGCTGACTCACCTGATTGCCGCCGGAATCTGGGGTGCGCTCCAGAAAAGCAGCCGCACGGCGGACGATTGACCGACTGCACGCCAACGGGGGAACCATGCCGAGAACGTCAAACAAGAACCGCGATCCGATGCTGCCCCTGTCGGCCGTTCGGGCCCGCATCACGCGCACGTGGTTGTGGGGTGCAGGATTCACGGCGCTCATTCTTGTCGTCAGCTCGATTTTGCGTGGGCGCGCCGAAGCGGCGAGGGATGTATGGTCCTGGTTCCTGCCGCTCGTGCTTCCAACCATCGGTCTGATGGTCGGCGTGCTGGGGGCTGCAGCCATGACGCGACGCAAGGAGGTGTTCGTGCGCAAGAGCTTCGTCGATATCGCTCTGGGCCTTTCCGTGGCGTACCTTGCGATGGTTTCCGCGACTGTATTACTCGAGCCTCTGAGCCCGCTGCGCGGTGCGGAACTTTATGGGACATCAAACTATTGGCTCGGGCCGCTGCAGGGGCTCGTGGTGGCAGCGCTCGGTTATCTCTTCACGTCCGGGGAATCGAAGGGCTCCGCTGCGGAGGCGGATGCAGCGTCGGGTTCGTAGACGCTGGGGACGTCGCTACGTTCGTTCGATCACCCATTCAACGACGCCCGGTGTGCGCTCTACGGTCACTCGGCCGGTGGCCGCGTCGAGGTTGTACGTCAGATAGCAAACATCGCGCGGATTGGAGAGTGCTTCTCTGACGAAGACGGCAGCGATCTCTGCCTTCGCTAAGCGAGCGGAAAGCGTCATGATCCCGGGCAAGAAGATGGAGCGCAGCCCCGCGCCGAGCGACTGGCAGTAACTATAGTCGCAAGGATCGACAAGTCGCGCATCGGTTGCACATTGCGCGCGAAGGTCCACCAACGCAGCGCCGCAATGGACTAAATGGACCCTGCGTTCCTGAATAATCGGTTTCTTCGTTTCGCGTGCGACTTCGCTCGAAAGCGTGTTCCGCCGGAAATGGTAGACCGTCTCATAGATCGTCGCTTCGAACGTGCGCCCCCCATACCAAACCCCGTACGCGCCCGCTGAGTATCGCGAATAGGTCGGATGCTCGAATGGCCACTGGATCGCGAGGGCGAGCGGATCGTAGGTGACGGCGTCGTCGAAGGGGCGGGAGATGATCGGTTGAGGTTCTCGCGTCGGTTTCGTTGCGAGCTCATGTGCGATCAAAATGGATGCGTCGGCGGGGTCGGACGCCAGCTCACGAAAGATATCGACGCTCGAACGCAGACTGACGATATTGCGGTGCCAGTCTCCTCGGGAATCCTCCGTGACGGCATGACTGTCGCTCATTTAGCGGCCGCGTATTGCATCCAGCGTTCCGCGCACGATGGCAAGTCCAGGCAATCCAAATTGCTTCACCACATCGACGGGCGTGCGGCCGCCGAACTTCTCGTTTCGCGAGGACATCCACCCCTGCACGATTTCTTGGTTGCGAGGGTAGAGGAGCTTCAATGACTTGTGGATTCCGAGGAGATGACCCACGCGATCCGCCAGGTCGCGATTGGCCGCGAGCGGCTCGCCTTGCGCGTAGCGTTGCAGGGCCGCGCGATTTTCGGGAGACAGCCCCAGCAGGACCAGGCGATCCGCAGTGCTCAACCCCCACAGCTCGAAGAGCTTCGTAGCGGCTTGGGCAAGAACCGTTCGATGTTCACGGTTCGGAACGGTAGGCGCGGCCGGTTCAACCTGCATATGAGCGCACTCCGTAGCAGTTAACACGGGCTATCGTATATCTGAAACAATCGAGGATCAACATCGCTAATTGACCCCGGTTGCTGCCGCCTTCGTGCCGTGTAATCCATTGGCTACACTCAGCCATGGCGCTGAAAACCAAACATGCGGCTCTGCGGCTGCGGGTCGAAAAAGAAACTTGTGTGGAATTCCTGGAGGTGTGCCGGGCCTTGGGAAAATTTGCCGCGCAAATCCTCCGCGAGTTCATGCGTGAGTACCTCGCGCGTGAGCGTATCGCTCAACAACGCAGCTTCTTTGGGCAGGCTCGCGCATGAACACGTATTACGAATTCTTCGCCGGCGGGGGGATGGCGCGAGCGGGGCTGGGCGATGGATGGTCGTGTCTGTTCGCGAATGATTTCGATCAGAAGAAGGGGGCTGCATACGCTCGCAACTGGGGTGCAGGCGAACTGCGCATCGCGGATGTCGCCACGCTCGCGACACACGATCTGCCGGCACAGGCTGATCTCGCATGGGCATCGTTTCCTTGCCAGGATCTTTCGCTCGCAGGCGCGGGCGCCGGGCTCAAAGGAGAGCGTTCGGGCACGTTCTGGCCGTTCTGGCGGCTCATGCAGTCGCTTGCAGATGAGCAGCGCTCACCCCGGCTCATCGTGCTCGAAAATGTCTGTGGCGCGCTTACCTCCCATGGCGGTCGCGACTTCCGGGCAATTGCATCCGCGCTCGCCAAAGGCGGGTATCGATTCGGCGCTGTGGTGATCGACGCTGTCCACTTCGTTCCGCAGTCTCGCCCGCGACTGTTCGTCATCGCGATCCGCAAGGACTGTGTAGTCCCTACCGACCTCACGCAGGCGCACGCGGATGGCTCCTGGCACACGGCGAGTCTCATCGAGGCGCAGCAGAAACTATCGAGCGAAGCGAAACGCGCCTGGCTGTGGTGGCGCTTGCCGCTGCCGCCCGCGTCGCGCAAGGCCGTCTTTGCAGATCTGATCGAAGAAGAGCCGCAGAGTGTGGTTTGGCATACGCCCGCCGAGACGCGGCGTCTGCTTGAGCTCATGAGTCCTCTAAACCGGAAAAAGGTCGCCGATGCGCAGAAGGCGAAGCGCCGCATGGTGGGCGCGATCTATCGGCGCACGCGTCGAGATGAGCGCGGCGAGCGCGTTCAGCGTGCGGAAATTCGTTTTGACGAGGTCGCTGGGTGTCTGCGAACGCCGGCCGGCGGATCGAGCCGGCAGACGATCATGATCGTCGAGGGCTCCAACCTCCGCTCGCGCCTGCTCTCACCTCGCGAGGCGGCGCGGTTGATGGGGCTGCCGGATTCGTATCAGCTGCCGAACAACTATAACGAAGCGTACCACCTCGCCGGCGACGGTCTCGTCGTTCCTGTGGTTCGGCATTTGGCGCAATGTCTGCTCGAGCCGCTCCTGTGTGGCCAGCCTCGCATCATGGGTCAGGCGGCCTAAGCGAGACGCGCAGGCAGCAATGCGGCATCCGCGGAACTATGGCGGGATCTGATCGAGAAAAGCGAAGCTGCGGCGCGCGCGTTGAACTTTTCCGCAACGATCTCCTGCCGGGATGGTTCGAAGAGGGTGCTCCCTGCTCGGGAGTGCTTTCGGCAGGATGAGTGGAGCGCCCGCTCGCTGAAAAATTCTCTTGGTGAATCGGAAAAGCCAATGCCCGCCCGAGTCGCTGGACGAAGCAACCATCGGCTTCACGCCCTGGAACGAGAACGTCACGCCATTCCCCGAGAGGCCTGGTGCGGCGGCAGAGTCGGATGACAGCGCCTGTTCGCCGAGGCTTTCGCCCAGCTGCGCGATGAAGTCTTCGATGAGGCGCTCGCCTTCTTCGCCGAGGAGACCGAGCAGTCACCTGACCCGGTCCTCAGGGACGGATCGTGCTCGGGTTCCTCGATTGCCTAGGCGTGCACCTGCCAACTGACAGCGTCTGCAGCCGGAGCGGGCTAGGCCCGCTCCGGCGCTACGCCTTTGTCCTTGTCCTTTAGAACTTGAACTCACCGCGCAGGCCGTACACTCGGCCCGGCGAGTAAATCCCATAATGGCGCGAGGTGGTGTACGCGGAACCGAACTCCACGGTCGTGTAGCGGTTGTCGAGCACGTTGTCGACGAAGCCCGCAACTTTCCACGACTGACCTTGCAGCCCGAGCCGCAGATCAGTGATTTCGGGGTTGGACATCTCCTCGATGTTGTCGTTCTCGGTGTAGCCGTCCCAGCCGTTCCTGTACGACGCATACAGGACCAGATCGAAAGCATCCGTGAGCGGCTGAGTGTAGGAGGCGATTGCAGAAGCCGTGTACTTGAAGCTGCGCGGCGTCTGGTTTCCGGCGTAGTCCACGCCTTCGGCTACGAACTCCTTGAACTCCGAGTCCAGATAGCCCAGGGCCATTTGCAGTTGCAGCTCTGGGAGCGGCAGTGCGCTGAGCTCGAGCTCTACGCCGCGGTTCTCGATCTCGCCTGCGTTTACGCCGAGACTGTTGATCGGCATCACCGGATCGAGGATCGTGACCAGTGCGTCCTCGCGCTTCTGCAGGAATACTGCAGCGTTCGCAATCAAGCGGTTGTCGAGCCACTCCGTCTTGGCGCCGACCTCGTAACCAACCGTTTCCTCCTCATCGAACGGCATCTCTTCCGCGCTTCCGGCGATGGCGTTATATCCGCCAGCCTTAAAGCCCGTAACGACTTTCGCGTAGAGCAGCGCATCATCGCTGAGCTTGAAATTCACGCCGCCGCCGGGGCTCACGTTCGAGAAAGTGTTCGTGGTCTTGAAGTGGACCCTCGGGTCGAGCCCGTTGAAGAACAGGTTGAATATTTCCACGCACGCCACCGGGCACTCCGTGGAGTCCTGCGAGAAGTTGATCGTCTTCTCGTCCTCGGTGTAGCGCACGTTGCCCCACACCTGCAGCCGATCGGTAATGTCGTAGCTGGCTTCGAGGAACACCGCCAACGACTCAAGACCTTGCTCGTTGACGTATTGCACCGGGAACGTGTCCCCCAGGTAGCCGCCCCAGCCGGAGGCGCCCGGAGTCAGACCAAGCGCGGTGATCGGCGTACCCACGGGAACCCCGAGAACGCGTGACCAAAGGGCGTCCACACGGCCTGTGCTGTAAAGATTCGCGATGCTCGCACCGTCCAGCATCCCGGCAAAATTGCTGCCGATCCGGTACCTGTTGTTGAGGACCAGGTCCTCATCGAGGTAGCTGACGCCGGTCACGAACTTGAACCCGTTGAGGTCATCCGACGCGAACCGCAGCTCGGCGAAGGTCGACTCCTGCGAGGCGTCGTACTCGATCGAGCTGATGTCGAAATTGGTCAAGTCTTCGTCATGGGAAAGATCGAAGGATGCGTCGCGATAGCTGACGATCGCGGTCGCCGTGCCCGGGGAGGTTCTCCAGTTGACCTCCTGGATGGCCTGAGCCTGCTTCAACCGGTTTTCTTCAGGCGTATTGCGGTATTGATTGTCGGTGTCTTCCGGTCGGGTTCCTCCGAGCGGCGATGGGATGACCCCGTCTGCATCCAGGTAGCCGGTGTCCGAATCGGGCCCCAGTACGCCCAGCGCCGAGCCGCCTTGCACATCGAGGCCTTCCACCGTGGTGAGGAACTCCCACTCGTCGTTCGGCGTGAAAAGGGAGCGGATGCGCGCCGATTTGTTCTCGACAGCGTCGCTGTACTTGTTCTGGTTGACGATGCGATCGAAGCCCTCGTCCTGATTGACGTACAAGCCGGCGACGCGCAGGGCCCACGTGTCCTCAACGACGGGCAGGTTGACCGCTGCGCGGTATTCCTGACGCTGCGTGCTGGCGTACTGAGCTTCGACAGAACCGCCCAATTCATGACTCGGGCGTTGACTGACGACGTTCAGCGCGCCGCCGACCGCATTGCGCCCGTACAGACCGGCCTGGGGGCCGCGCAGCACTTCAACCTGCGCGACGTCGTAGAAATTGGCGGTGGAGAACAGCAGACCGCCGACGTAGACGCCGTCGCGGTAAATGCCCACGCTCGGGTCTTCATCCTCAGCAAGGTTGCGTCCGCTGCCGCGAATCGAGATTTCGTTCGAGGTGTTGGAGTCCTTGGTGAAGTTCGCATTGGGAATGAGATCAACGAATTCGTTCAGCTCGTCCAGATTGCCCTGTTCGACCAGCTCCTGCGACAGAACCGAAATGGCGATCGGCACGTCCTGCATGTTTTCGGTGCGCTTGGTCGCCGTGACCGTGATTTCCTCCAGCATGACGAACTCGCCGCCCGGCGTCTGTGCACTGGAATCGGCGCCCTGCGCCTGTGCGGCGGGAAGCCACGCGGCCGGCGAGCAGAACGCGCCGCCCATGAGCAGAGTCAGTCCAAGTTTCGCGCGAGGCGCCCTGTTGGCGCGCCCAGCGTGTTTCGGTCGATGCAATCTTGTTGTTTCCATAAGCTCTCACATGTTTCACGCACATCGGTGCTCGTGGTTTGTAGGCTGACCTTCGCGGTTCCGCCGCCTTGCGTTGGATCATTGGCTTCCCGCCGAACCCTTTCTCACGTCCCCTGAGC
>DATAFY010000411.1:0-3505 GCA_036257205.1 Steroidobacter sp.
GCGCGCAAGGCCATGCCCGAGCGCGTCATGGACTCAACTGCGCTCGAACGCGAGCGGGGCATCACGATTCTCGCGAAGAACACAGCCATTCGCTGGCGCGACTACCGTATCAACATCGTTGACACGCCCGGGCACGCGGACTTCGGCGGTGAAGTCGAGCGGGTGCTGTCGATGGTCGATTGCGTGTTGCTGCTGGTGGATGCGGTCGACGGCCCGATGCCCCAGACGCGCTTCGTCACCCAAAAGGCATTCGCCCACGGACTGCGGCCCATCGTGGTCATCAACAAGATCGATCGCGACGAGGCCCGGCCCAATTGGGTGCTCGACCAGACCTTCGATCTCTTCGACAAACTGGGCGCGAGCGAGGAGCAGCTCGACTTTCCCGTCGTGTACGCCTCGGCGCTGCGCGGATTTGCGGGCCAGGATCCAAAGGATCTCGCGAGCGACATGACGCCGCTCTTCGAGGCGATCGTGAAGCATTGCCCGACGCCGGACGTCGACGAAGACGGCCCGCTGCAGCTGCAGGTCAGCCAGTTGGATTACTCCAGCTACGTGGGGGCCATCGGCATCGGGCGAATCAAGCGGGGACGCATTCGCCGCAACACTGCAGTCGCCGTGGTCGATCGCGAGGGCAAGGTGCGTAACGAGCGCATCATGCAGGTGCTCGGATTTCTCGGGCTCGACCGCGTGGAAGTGGAAGAGGCGAGGGCTGGGGACAT
Organism: Steroidobacter sp.; assembly: GCA_036257205.1. GTDB lineage: Bacteria > Pseudomonadota > Gammaproteobacteria > Steroidobacterales > Steroidobacteraceae > Steroidobacter. Next base: position 720 of record DATAFY010000411.1, read on the forward strand.
CGTAGCGTTCGCAGGCATCGAGCGGCCTGAGATCTCGGACACGATCTGCGACCCGGAGCGCCCCGAGGCGCTGCAGCCGCTGATCGTCGATGAACCGACGATCAGTATGACCTTCGAGGTCAATACATCGCCGTTCTGCGGGCGTGAGGGCAAGTTCGTCACCAGCCGACAGATTCGTGAGCGGTTGATGCGCGAGGTCATGCACAACGTGGCCTTGCGGGTGGAAGAAACCGATGACCCGGACAAATTTCGCGTCTTCGGCCGGGGCGAGCTGCACTTGGGCGTGCTCCTGGAAAACATGCGGCGCGAAGGCTACGAACTGGCCGTCTCGCGCCCGCGCGTGGTGATCAAGGAGATCGATGGCCAGTCATGCGAGCCGTACGAGACGCTCGCCATCGATTTGGATGAAAGCTCCCAAGGCGCGGTCATGCAGGCGCTTGGCGAGCGCGGCGGTCAGCTGACCGGCATGCATCCGGACGGTAAGGGGCGCGTGCGCCTTGACTATGTGATCCCCTCGCGCGGCCTCATCGGCTTTCAGACCGAGTTTCGCACCATGACCTCGGGAACGGGCTTGATGCACCACATCTTCGATCACTTCGGCGCCGTGCTCGAACGCGAAATCGGCCAGCGCCAGAACGGCGTACTCATTGCGAACGCCCAGGGCAAGGCGCTCGCCTATGCGCTCTTCAATCTTCAGGAGCGGGGTCGGCTGTTCACCACGCACGGCGATGAGGTTTACGAAGGGCAGATCATCGGCATCCACAGCCGCGACAATGACTTGGTCGTGAACCCGCTCAAAGCCAAAAAGCTCACGAACATGCGGGCAGCAGGTCGCGACGAAAACATCATTCTCACGCCGCCGATCCGTTTCACCCTCGAACAAGCCATGGAATTCATCGCCGACGATGAGCTGGTCGAGGTGACGCCCGGGCAGATCCGCTTGCGCAAGCGCGCGCTCAAGGAGCACGAGCGCAAGCGGGCTGGAAAAGTTGAAGAAGAAGCAGAGTGATGGCCGAAACCTGATCGCCCCACCTTCGGGCGACCACGACTGGGCGGCCACGAAAGAAAACTCTGCGCCGCCAGGTCGGCAGTTTCTCTGCGGTCCGATTGCGCGAGCGGTCGAGATCAGGATTGCATGGCGGGGCGGGAGCTTTGTGCGCGCCGCACCTGAAAACGCCAGAATCCAAAGACCGCCAGCGTTCCCAGCAGCATCAGGGAGAGTCCCGCCGCAGTCACGGCAGCCTTGTAAAGGATGCCGCCCACTGTGGACGCATGGATGGGGTAGAGCAGATTGAACATACGCGTCGCGAGCGGCAGCGCACGCGCATCGCGAGTCTCGAGGAGGCGTCCGTCCGCCGGGTCGAACCAGAAGACCGTGCGGCCATTGGGCATCCATTCGTCGAAGTGGCGGACTCGAATGCGAACGAGCTGGCCCTCGCGACGGGGAATGCTGATCGTGCGCAGCTCGGCTTCAGGGTAAGTGCTGCGTACTGTCTGCAGGGTCGTGCGCCAATCGAATTGCGCGGCCATCGGGCCGCCTTTGACCTGCGGCGGTGCGAGCGATTCGGCGATCGTACCGGGCGGCGACAGCAACGACAGCAAGAGATCAGCAACGGGGCGCAGCGTCAGCATTGCACCGGTCAGCAACGCGATCGACAACAAAGGCGCGGTCACTGCGCCGATATCGCGGTGATGCCGCATGATGTGAGGTCGTGAAAGCCGTGCTGGCAGCAACCGGAACGCGAATGCCCTTCGCGTGCGCCACCACAGCAGCAGTCCGGTGACAACGAAGCCCAAACCGATAAGCGCAAGAATGCCCGCAACGCGCGTACCGGTCTCGCCCATGAAGAGATGATGATGAAAATCGAATAACCAGAGCTCGAGCCGTTCCCATGTGGAGGTCCAGCGAACGACGATCGTGCCGGCCTGGTCCGCATAAGCTCCTGCCCCCCCTTCAAATGACAACCGGAACAAGCCGAGGCTATCGGTCGGAAAGATGATGCTGGTGAGCTGCGGCGATCCCTCCGCCAACAGGCGCTCAATCGCAGCGCTTGCGGCTACATCTTCGACCAGCGGCTCATCGGCATGCGGCACGGTGGCGCGCAACCACGCGTCTTCGTAGAGCAGGAGCGTGCCCGTGAGCCCCAATGCCGCCAACAGCAGCCCGATGAAGCCGCCGGTCCAGCGATGAATGCGGTAAAGCCAGGCCACTTTAGAAGCTCACCTGATAGTTCAGCCTGAAGGTGCGCGCCAACCCTTTGAAGCCAACGTTCAGCGGGCTCGTCTGGGAGTAGCAGGTGAAGTAATCCTCGTGGCTAAGATTCTGAGCAGCAGCGGTTAGGAGGCTGCCGAGAGGCGCCGCATGCACGCTCAGACCGAACGTGGCGTCACCGTCAAACCGCGCGGTCGTGGAGCGTTCGCACTCTCTTCGACGTTCTCGAATTGGAAGGCGGTCTCGGCGCGCGGGTTCTTTCGCACCGTGCAGCACCTCGATCCGCGCCAATACGGTCGACTGCGGCACGCCGTCGACACTTCTCTTTTCTTTCTAATCATGAGACGAAGCTTCTTCTTGCGTTTGGACCAACCCGGCTTTCGCCAGACGGTCAGGTCGTTCGAGGCCTTCTGCCCGGGCGACGGATCTTATCGGTAATGCGAATCATTCACAATTACATCACGGACTCGCCTGGCCTGATGAACAGCAGGAGGGATGAATCGAACCTGGCGCTAAGTACTCGTGTTGCGTTGGACGGCGCGGCAGCGGCGGGCTGCTTACGCCGCACCTGTAC
>DATAFY010000425.1:0-2087 GCA_036257205.1 Steroidobacter sp.
CTACAACTACCTTCAACTCGGCCGTTACAGGGATGCGAAGAAGACAGTCGATCTGTTCCGAGACCAGTACGCAGCGATCGCGAACCGCACGACGGCTCCAGACTCGCAAGATCTCCAGGCCCGCCATGTGCGAGGCCGGACGATTTTCGCGTTACCCGATCGCGTCCTCTACGGGTACTTCGACACGCTGGCCCGCTTCATCGTCGAATCGGAATCATGGGCCGACGTGCCGACGTTGCCGCTCGTCGCGCCTTCGAGCGATTTCGCGGTGATGAAGCTGCATCTCGAGGTGATGGCGGCGGCCAGGCGGAAGGACGCTGCCACGGCAAAGGCCAAAGCGGCCGAGATGGCAGAGCGGGCGGGCGCCGCGGGCCAGCATCCGTTCGTGCAGCAGATTCTGACGATTCAGGCGAGAGAAGCGGCCGCGTTGGCCGCGCATGCCGCGGGCGACGGGGCGGGTGCGAGGAAGGAGATGGAGGCCGCGGCGGCGATCGAGGATTCGATCGACAGCCTGTCGCAGCCGCCGTATCCGATCATTCCCGCCCACGAGCTCTATGGATCGATGTTGATGGACATGGGAAGACCCGCGGACGCGCGCAAGCACTTCGAGCAGACGCTGCGACGCACGCCTGGCCGTCCCAAGGCGATCGCCGGTGTCGCACGGGCCGCCGAAGCAATGGGCGATACAGCCACTGCCCGGGCACAGTACTCAAGCCTCATTGAGATGTGGAAGAGCGCTGATCCCGATCGCCCCGAGCTACGCGCAGCGCAACGGTTCCTGCAGTCTGCCGGCCGCTGACGCCAGCAAACCGCGACGAAGGTGTGGCGGGCAGAACAAAGAGCCGCGCGGCCGCGAGGCTTCAAAAACCGATATCTATGATGAATGGTACCGGCACGGGGTTATGCGAAAGTTCGGAGCGTGAGGAGGATTGAGCGTGAAACTTCGGTAATGCCGCGTAGCTGCTCGTGTGCGATTGGCGTCGCTCACCCTAGAATCGCCTCATCGATTCGCGGGGCGGAGCCGCACTTATACCCGGTGGACCCGCACGCCCAGGTGTGCTGGGCCGGCGGACGGGTTCACCGGGTAGCTTTCAGTGCTCACATAATCGCCTGCACTCACCTGCCCGTCTCCGTCGACGTCGACGTGAACGCGCAGCTGATAGCTTCCGCTACTCGGAGGGACATCGCCCCGAAGCTCGAGGTGCAGCGGCTTGCCCGCTTCCCAGGCGACGCCCCGAAGGACCTGCTCGGCAACGATCCGCGATGGGGCATCAACGCGGCCGGCCTCCTCCAGCCGCAGATACACCGTCGCATCGCGCACGTCCTGCGCATCGGCACCGAAAACCAGATTGATGCTCGCGAGCGGATCGCTGCCGGGCACGTGGAGAACCTTATACGATGTAGAAGGGTCCGTTCCAACTGTACGGTGGCAGACCAGAACGCCAATAGAACGCTAGCCGGTTGCCCTCTCGCGCAACGAGCTCGAGATTGCCGGGCGCGCCGAAATTGCCCTGGAACATCGAGACAGCGCTGATGTTCCCCGTTCCGAAGGCGAACGGACCGTGCCACGGCAGCCCGGGAGCGTCGTTCTCACGCCAGAAGTGATACATCCCGCCCGACGCCCGCGGTACGACCAGCTCGAAGTTGCCCTGCACGCCATGCGTGCTCTGAATCAACGCCGGGACACCGCTTACGCTTGTGGCTCCAGGAATTGGAAACGGGCCGCTCCAGGTGTACGGCGGCCTACCCATCCGCCAGTAGAACACCAGCTGGTTTCCGACGCGCGCAACCACTTCGAGGTTGCCTGGATCTCCGTAGTTCGCTTGGAGCAGGCATACGGCTCGGACATTCCCTTGGCCAAACGGGAATGGGCCACGCCATGGCAGCCCGGCAGCGTCGTTGTCGCGCCAAAGATGCACCATCCCTGCGCCCACTGCAGGAGCGATCAACTCGAAGTTGCCGCGCGTTCCGTGAGTGCCCTGGATGAGCGCCGGATTCCCGCCGATGTTGCTCGCACCAGGAATCGCAAAAGGGCCGCTCCAGTTAAACGGCGGGAAGTTCGTCCTCCAATAGAAGACGAGCTGGTT
>DATAFY010000618.1:0-3911 GCA_036257205.1 Steroidobacter sp.
GTGAAGCGCTGGACGCGCCAGCAGGCGATTCAGTGGTTCGCAACGACGAACGGCTCGAGCATCGGGGAAGTGACGAGCGAAGTCGATCGCTACTGCGCGTGGCCGGGCCAGGCCTGTGGCTACAAAGTGGGCCACAGCGAGATCAACCGGCTGCGGACCAAGGCGGAAAAAGCCCTGGGTGCGACATTCGATCTGCGTCGGTTCAATGACGCCTTGGTGAAAGGTGGGAATGCGCCTATGGTCGTCCTGGCTCGGAATATCGATGCATTTATTGCGGGCGTTAAGTCCTCGAGTTCACCGGCTTAGTCATCGACCTCGCCGCCCGTCGCTTACGCACATGTAGTCAATGCGGCGCGCCGCCGCGTACCAGCCTAGACGTTCGCAGCCAGCGGCTGACGACGCAGCGGTGCGTTCGCGGCGATCAAGTGGGTCTTAACCAAGCGACGGACTCTACACGCAACGGACAACGGGCGTGAACGGACAACAGCGTCGGAAGCCCGCCCGCCTTCATCCGTTCGGCGGCACGTTCGCGTTCAGCCGAAACAGATTATGCGGATCATATTTGCGCTTCAGAGCGAGCAAGCGAGCGAAGTTCGATCCGTAGTTCTCGCTGATGGTCTGCTGTGTGTGGTCAGCTGTCACGTCATTGACATAGAAGCCGCGGACGTAAGGCTCGATCACGCGCCAGCTCGATCGCGCTGTATCGATCCTGGCAGCGGATTCAGACCGGTCCGACCATATCGACGCGAGCAATATGCCATGCTGTGCATTTCGATGAGGGAACGCAGTGGCCGCTGCGGCCACACGGCTCTGGGCCCCGCCCAAGTGCAGGAACCCCACGACTAAGGCGGGCTGCGTGCGCTCGATGTGCTCGACGACAACGTCCACGAGCTCGGGCTGAATCCGCTCGAGAAAGCCTTGTTTTACGTAGTAGCAGCGCCCATAGGCGAAAACCTCGTCCGAGCTGGTCTGCAAATCGATGTACCGGGCCGGCCCGACGTGGTCCTTGTTGGGTTTGCGAAACGCGCGCAAGGGTCGCAGCGCCGCCTCGGCGTCACTCGGCTCGCCGCTGTAGCACACACTGAACACGACCTCCCGACTCCCATCGGACGTCGGCACGATCGCCGGCTCGATCCACAGCTCGTCGGGCGCCGCTCGGGCAAAATCTGCGTAGAACTTCAGAAGCTCGCGCGCCTGTGAGAACGGGTAAATGAGCGCACCGCCGACCATCATGGACCTCGTGGGGCGCAGCTGGTACTCGAAAGACGTGACAACGCCGAAATTTCCGCCGCCGCCGCGCACTCCCCAGAACAGTTCCGGATTCTCTCGTGCGTTCGCCACCGTAAATTTGCCGCTGGCCGGGATGACGTCAACGGATCGCAGGTTGTCGCACGTGAGCCCGTAGCTGCGACTCAGGCGACCGAAACCGCCGCCCAGCGTGAGCCCGGCTACGCCGGTGTGCGAAACCGTTCCGGCCGTCGTCGCGAGACCGAAGCTCTGCGCCTCGCGATCGAACTCACCGAGCAGGGAGCCCGGCTGTACGTAGGCGACTTGTTGCAGCGGATCGATGCGCACACCGCGCATCATCGAAAGATCGAGCATCAGGCCGCCCTCGCAGACGGATTGGCCTGACATGCTATGCCCGCCTGCACGCACCGCGAGCAACGGTCCGTGCGCTGCGGCGAACCTCACCGTCTCGATCACGTCCGCCGCGCCGGCGCACCGCACGATAATCGCCGGACGGCGATCAAACGAACCGTTCCATACCTTGCGCGCTTGCTCATAACCTTCGTTGCCCGGCAGCAGGACTAGACCGCGAATGCTCGCACGGAGCTGATCCAGATCCGACCGCGGCAACGCGATCTGACGGCCGTCCCCGCCCATCGCCGGGACGTCCGCTGAGGTTTTCGCCAGCGCACCCGCGACTCCGACGCGTCTCATCGTTGCCGTCGCAACTGCGGCCGCTGCCGATATGCAGAAAGTCCGTCTTTTCACGCGCCGCCACCGACATTTTTTAGTAATGCGACCGCAGAGAAATCAACGCACAGGGACTCTACGCTTGTCGTCAGTCGCGGAAAACGGACCTTAGGGCGCCGGGGAGTCGACCACGAGCGACGTATGCGGGAAGTTCGGACGGCAAGACGACGCGATTCGAGGGAAGCACAACGCACAGTCCAGCGCTTGCTTGCGCTGCGGCTCCGGCTGCAGGTCCTCACGCAGCCGGCCGATGTACCGACGCGCGAGCGGATGAAACCGCATCAAGGCCAGGCGCCTCGCCCTCTCACCTTCCAACCGCCCGCCGACCACAACTGAACTCCTCGCCCACAAGCTTGTATGCTTCCGCGCATGAACAAAGTACTCGCACACTTGCCGCTTCACTGTGATGTGCAATCACGCAATCCGCCGCCGCGGAGACAGACGCGAGCCGGGCGGCCTTTCGCGAGATTTACAGGGAAATGGTCGAGATCGACTCCTCTCCCAGCACAGGCTCGTGCACGAAAGTGGTTCGTGCAGCGCAGGCGAGGCTGAACGCTGCGGGATTCACTGGCGATGAGCTGAAGGCGGTGATTCCAGACGGCAGGCCAGACGACGGCAATCTCGTGGCGCGCATCCGCGCAAGGCGTCCGGCCGGCAAAGGCGTACTTCTGCTTGCGCATATTGATGTAGTGGATGCGAGGCGCGAGGATTGGGAACGCGACCCGTTCACGCTCGTCGAGGAGAACGGGTTCTTCTACGGACGCGGCGCGTCAGACGACAAGTCAATGGCGGCTGTCTTTCTGGATCTGTTGATCCGGCTGAAGCAAGAACGCGGTTTCAGGCCGCGACGCGACCTCATCATGGCGCTGACCTGCGGTGAGGAAACATCGAATCGCATTAATGGCGTCGACTACATCCTGAAGAACCACCGCGATCTCATCGACGCCGCATTCGCGATCAACGAAGGCGCGGGCGGACTGCTGTCGGAAGACGGCAAGCCGCTGGCGCTACAGGTCCAGGCCGGCGAGAAGATCCATCAGGTGTACTCGCTCGAGGCGACCAATCCAGGCGGGCATTCCTCGCGACCCGTGCCGGACAATGCCATTTACCGGGTGGCGGCGGCGACGCAAAAAGTTGCGCAGTATTCGTTTCCGATCGATGTGAACCCGGTAGTGCGCGAGTATTTCCGAGTGACAGGGCCGATGCTTGGCGGCGAGATCGGCGCGGCGATGAGCGCCGTAGCCGACAATCCGGGCGATCAAGTCGCGTTGCAGAGACTAACAAAGGACCCGAGCTACAACGCTGTCCTGCACACGACGTGCGTTGCGACTCAGGTGCAAGGCGGACACGCGCCGAACGCCTTGCCGCAGCGAGCGACGGCGACGCTGTCCTGCCGCATCATGCAAGGCACGACTCCCGAACAGGTGAAGCAGGCGCTCGAGAACGTCATCGACGATCCGCAGGTCAATGTGATCATCGTGCACCGGCGCGACGGCTCGTCTGCGCCTCAACTAACCGAGGCGCATGGGTGCGGTAAAGGCGCGGGCTGCAGAGCTCTGGCCCGGCGTGCCGGTTGCTCCGTTCATGTCCGCCGGCGCTACCGACGGACGCTTTCTCATGAATGCGGGCATTCCGACCTACGGGATGAGCGGCATGTTCGAGAAGCCTGGTGATGCCAATGCTCACGGGCTCAACGAGAAGCGGCGCGTGCAGTCCCTGTACGAAGGACGGGAATTCCTCGAAGGCGTCATCCGCGCGTACCTGAAATAGCGGGCGAACGGCAGCTTGCGCCCCCGACGATATCGAGCCGCAGCAGTCCCATGCTTGGCAGCGCCTAAGAGGTTCAGCATGTCCACACCGTCAAGTGTGCGACGATGAAACTGCGGCGGCAGCTGCTCCGGAAGAACGCGCCGCTAGACGCCGTCAGCGACCGA
>DATAFY010000203.1:0-3204 GCA_036257205.1 Steroidobacter sp.
TTCCAGCATCTGCTCGTGCGCGCCGAGCCGGGCCGCGGTGCGCCCGCGGCGTACTGCGCCTGCCATAGTCGTCTCCTCGCCGTTCGCGTTGGATCGATGTGTATGTTACTTGAGTGTTGACTACATTAGCAAACTCTAATACAGTAACAGCTCATACACGTACTGACGACGCGAGGATCATACGCATGCACGCACACAAGCATCACGCCCACGCCGCGGAGCGCATCGCCGAAATGCCGGTCAACGAGGTCGCGGCGCTGCTCGAGGTGGGCGAAATCATCCTGATCGATGTGCGCGAGCCGTCCGAGTACGCCGTCGAGCGTATTCACGGCGCGCTCCTGTATCCCCTGTCCACTTTCGATCCGCGAATGCTGCCCGACGACCGCAAGCATCGCATCATCCTGCATTGCGGCAGCGGCAAACGCTCCGCCATGGCTGCGCAGAAGTGCATCGATGCGGGCGCCGCGCGCTTCACTCATATGGTCGGCGGGATCGGCGCGTGGAAGGCGGCCGGGCTGCCAGTCATACGCATCGACCCCGCGAGCGGACGCGTCATCGATGCGCCGCACGCTAAGGGGATTCGGTAAGCGACGCGGGGAACCCCGCATAGGGCGCGACGCGCCCGCGTTCGACACTAAAACGTGCGTTGTCATGCGACAGCTGCCCGACGACGCACCTCAACCGGAGATAGCAATGACGATCGATCGATTCGTAATGGGCTTCGCCGGCGCCGTCGTACTGACGAGTCTGGCGCTCGGCCTGTATGTAAGTCCGAACTGGTACTGGCTGACGGCGTTCGTCGGAGCGAATCTGCTGCAGTCGTCGTTCACGGGCTTCTGTCCGCTCGCAGTCATTCTGAAGCGAGTGGGCGTCGCGCCGGGCGCCGCGTTCTGAAGGCGATGCCAAGAGGTGTCGCGATGCTGCGCCCCGCCGTCTACAGCCTGATGCTGCTGACGTTCGGCGCGTGCGCGGGCCCGCAGAACGGCGAGGCCGACGAGCGCGCCCGAGTCAAGCTTGAAACGCTCGTTCTGCACTCCGAGGCCGCGCCGCTCGAGCGCCTGCTGGACGGCGCCATCGAGGCCGTGAATCAGGGCACCGTGTCGGCCCAGACTTCAGGGCGCGTCGCTGAAGTGTTGTATGACGTCAATGACTTCGTGCCGGCGGGCGCGGTGATCGTGAAGTTGCGAGCGACCGAGCAGCGTGCGTCGCTCGAGCAGGCGCAGGCGGCGCTCAAGGAGGCGACTGCGCGCGAAGCCGAAACGCAGACGCGCTATGCGCGCATCCGCGGCCTGTATCAGGACGGCGCCGCCTCGAAAGCGCAGCTCGATGCGATCGCGGCCGAGCGCGATGCTGCAGTCGCGCGGCTCGCCGCGGCGCGCGCCGCTGTGGACTCGGCGCGCGAAGGCGTGAGCTATACGGAAGTGCGCGCGCCGTACGCGGGGGTGGTCACGCAAAGACACGTGCAGGTCGGCGAGTCGGTTGGTCCGGGCGCACCGCTGATGAGCGGGCTGTCGCTGCAGTATCTGCGGGTCGCGGTCGACCTGCCGCAGAGCGTCGTGCAGAAAGTGCGCGAGATTGGCAAGGCGGCCGTTTATGTCGGTGAGCAACGCATCGAGGCGAAAGGCCTCACGATATTTCCGCAGGCGGCGCCGCAGTCCAACACGTTTCGCGCGCGCATCGATCTGCCGGAGAACGCCGCAGACCTCTACCCGGGCATGCTCGTGAAAGTGGCCTTCGTCGTGGGCGAGACCCAGCGGCTGCTGATACCGGCGAGCGCGCTCGTCGAACGCGGGGAAGTGACCGGCGTCTATGCGCTCGATGCGCAGGACAACCTCACCCTTCGTCAGATTCGCGTCGGCCGACGCATCGGCGAGCGCTACGAGGTGCTCGCGGGAATCGTCGACGGCGATCGCATCGCGCTCGATCCGCTCGCGGCGACGCTCGCGCTGCGCGAACAACGCAAGGCGGCAGTGCATGACTGAGCCCGCCGCCCCTCTCGGAATCAGCGGGCGCATCGCGCGCGCTTTCCTCGACAATCAGCTGACGCCCCTGCTCGCGCTCACGGCGATGCTGATGGGCGCCTTCGCGGTCCTCGTCACGCCGCGTGAGGAAGAGCCGCAGATCGACGTCACGATGGCGAACGTCTTTGCGCCGTTCCCCGGCGCGAGCGCCGTGCAGGTCGAGAACCTCGTGAGCTCGCCCATGGAGCAGGTGCTCGGCGAGATCGACGGCGTCAAGCATGTCTATTCGGTGTCGCGACCTGGCGGCGCCGTCCTCACGGTGCAGTTCGAAGTCGGCGTGCCGCGCAACGAAGCGATCGTGCGCCTCTACAACGCCGTGTATTCCAACCGCGACTGGCGGCCTGCGAATCTCGGCGTGCTCGATCCGCTGATCAAGCCCAAAGGCATCGACGACGTGCCGATCGTCACGCTCACGCTGTGGACGAGGGATCCGAGCCGGGGCAGTTACGAACTGCGACAGGCCGCGCATGCGATAGAAGCGGAGCTGCAGCGCGTACCCGGCGCCCGCAACGTGTACACGATCGGCGGGCCGGACGACGTGGTGCACGTACGCCTCGACGCCCAGCAACTCGCGGGTCACGGGCTGAGCGTACAGGGACTCATGCAGGCGCTGACGGCCGCGAATGTCGTAGCGCATGCCGGCGATATCGTCGCGAACAACGCCGCTGCGCCGGTGCAGGTGGGCGAATTTCTTGCGACCCGCGAAGACGTCGCGAACCTGATCGTCGGCATGCACAAGGGACGGCCGGTCTATCTGCAGGACGTCGCCGATGTTGTGCGCGGCCCGGATCAACCGGAGCAGGCCGTATGGTTCGGGGCGGGCCCTGCGGCGGCGCACGCGAATGTCGAGCTGAGCGGCAAAGCGCCTGCAGTGACGATCGCCGTCACCAAGAAGCCCGGGACCAACGCGATCGACGTGGCGGACCGGTTGCTCGCGCGGATGGAGGATCTGCGGGGCGCCTACCTGCCGTCCGGGATCGAGATGACCGTGACGCGCAACTACGGGGTGACCGCGAACGACAAGGCCGTGAAGCTGATTCAGAAGCTGCTGTTCGCGACGCTGTCGGTGATCGTGCTCGTCATGGTCGCGGTAGGCCGACGCGAAGCCATCGTCGTCGGCAGCGCCGTGATCGTCACGCTCGCAGCAACGCTGTTCGCCTCCTGGGCGTGGGGCTTCACGATC
>DATAFY010000006.1:0-2828 GCA_036257205.1 Steroidobacter sp.
GACCAGCAGATGCGCGAACCAGGAGTAGTGACGCGGGAACGCCTCTTTGCCCTCCTCCGTCAGCACGAACAGTTGCTGTGGGCGTCCCCCGGAAGCGCGCGCCGCGCCGGGGACGACGAGCCGATCGCGCATCAGCGACGCGAGATGCTGCCGTACGGCTGTGCGCGTGACTCCGAGCGCTTGCGCCAGCTCATCGACCGATGCGCCCGATTTATTTCGCAGCAGATAGCGCAGCAGTTGTTTGCGGCGCTCACCGAAAATCTCGCTCATACGCACCCCCGATCGGGTTCGACCTTTTGGCATATTAGCCTTTGTTAAGTGATTTTGTCGCTGTATATATGGGTCTCAATCGCAATCCAGGAGATCTCGAGATGAAATTCAGAATTGCTGCACTGCTCGCCGCGCTTGCAATGACGGCGCCAGGACTTGCGGCCGCCGACGCCGCGCAGCCGGCGGCCACCGTGCCGACGAAAGTCGCTGAAACCAAGGCCGCCCTGCGCGACTTGTGGCTCGGCCATGTGTTCTGGGTGCGCAACGTCGTCGACGCGAGGCTCGCCGGAGATGCAACGCGAGCGAAGGCGTCTGAGCAGCAGGTCGTAGCGAACGCGAAAGCGATCGCGGGCGCCATCGAGCCGTTTTATGGCAAGGCGGCCTCCGACAAGTTGTTCGGCCTGCTCGCCGGCCACTGGGGTGCGATCAGCGACTATCTCAACGGAGCGCATGCCGGCAAGAAAGCGGATCAGGACGCGGCGTACAAAAAGTTGGTCGCGAACGCCGATGAGATCGCCGTGTTCCTGAGCGGCGCCAATCCGCATCTCCCGGCAGACGCGCTGCGGAGTCTGTTGACCGCCCACGGCGCACATCACGTCCAGCAGATCCAGCAGCTGCAGGCAAAGCAGTACGAACAGGAAGCGAAGACGTGGACCGCGATGAAGGACCACATGTACGTGATCGCCGACGCGCTCGCCTCGGGCATCGCCGCGCAGTTCCCAGAAAAGTTCCGATGAGCGGCGCCAACGCTGTGCAGAGAATCGTCCGCCTGCCTGACGTTCAGTCGCAGGCGGACGACCGCGCGCTGCGGCTCGACGCCGCCGGCGTCAAAGGCGTGCGATACCCCGTCACGGTTCGCTCCCGGACGCGGCTCGTCCCGACGATCGCCAGCTTCTCGATGGCGGTGGGGCTGCCCGCCGTCGCCAAAGGGACGCACATGTCGCGCTTCCTCGAGTTGCTCGAGGCGCAGACGCAACCGCTCGATCAGCGGGGGTTCAAAACGCTTCTCCTCGACATGCTCGCGAAACTGGAGGCGCGCACCGGAGCGATTGAGATGCGTTTCATCTATTTCGTGAGGAAGGCCGCACCGGTCTCGCGCGTCGAAAGCCAACTCGACCATGAGGTCCGCTGGCGAGGTTGCGTCACCGAGGATGGCCAGTACACGTTCCACATGCACGTGGCTGTTCCCGCGACCAGCCTTTGTCCATGCTCGAAAGAGATTTCCGCGTATGGCGCACACAATCAACGCTCGCTGATCAGCATCGAGGTCGAGGTGCTCGGAGAACTCCAGATCGATGAGCTGATCGCGGTCGCCGAGCGCAACGCCTCGTGCGAGGTGTACGGGCTGCTGAAGCGCCCCGACGAAAAGCATGTAACCGAGCGCGCCTATGAGAACCCGAAGTTCGTCGAAGACCTCGTGCGCGACGTCGCCCTCGAGCTGAACCAGGAAGCGCGCATCGGGGCGTACATCATTGAAGCGGAGAACTTCGAATCCATCCACAACCACTCCGCCTTCGCGCGGCTGATTCGTCCGCCGCCGCCCGACGGCGCAGCGCGTCGGTCCGGCGCGGCGGCCGACTTTCCCGGGAGCACGATCGAATGACCACGTACGAAACCGTGCTTGCAGGTCGCGAGGAGATCGCCGCAAGCACGATGGCGTTTCACTTTCGCAAGCCGGCCGGCTTCAGTTTCAGGCCCGGCCAGGCCATCGATCTCATTCTCGATTCGCGAGCGTTGGAAGCGCAGAGCGGCCGTCACACGTTCTCTCTGGTCAGTGCGCCTTCCGAGCCTGAGCTGACCATCGCCACACGCATGCGCGACAGCGCGTTCAAGCGCACCCTGAAAACTCTGCCCATAGGCGAGCACGTGCGACTTGAAGGGCCGTCCGGATCGCTGATGCTCCACAACAATCGTTCGCGGCCGGCGATCTTCATCGCCGGCGGTATCGGCGTCACGCCGTTCATGAGCATCCTGCGGCAGGCGGCGGCGGACAAGTTGCAGCACCAGCTGGTGCTGCTCTATTCCAATCGCCGGCCGGAAGACGCTGCATTTCTTGCCGAACTGGAGCAGCTCGAGCGAGAGAACGCGCACTTCCGGCTGATGGCCACGATGACGCAGGCGAACCCTTCCGATCGGCCATGGCATGGCGCGAGCGGCCAGATCGACAAGACGCTGTTGAGAGGGATCGCAGAGGAATGGCCCGCGCCGATCTGGTACGTCGCCGGGCCTCCAACGATGGTCGAGGCGATGCGGCGTGTGTTGAACGACGCCGGCGTCGATGGCGACGATGTTCGCAGTGAAGACTTCTACGGTTACTGACCAACCGAACAAGGTCAGTGTCAGATGGACAAGACTTCACGTCCACCTCTCCCGGTTCCGGGAGAGGTGGCGCAATGTGCGGGAGAGGGTCTACTCCGGAAGCGTCACCCCCGAACCGCCCATCTCCTTCGGGAAATCCTGCATCTTCGGCAGCCCATCTTTGATCCTTAGCACTGCTTCCTTGTAGTTCACATGCACGGCGGGCTGAAATTTGAGGTCCGGAAGCATTGCCGCGTAGA
>DATAFY010000008.1:0-3717 GCA_036257205.1 Steroidobacter sp.
CCAACTCGCTTAAATCGATCACAGCTGCCTTCCTCCTGCCGCCACCAGCGACGTCATCCCGCCGCGCGCTGTGCCCCAAGCGTGTGCGCGGCGCCCGGTCGACCGCGGATGAGGCGACCCGGCCTGGCGCCCGTAGGCACATCGTTGCGGCGAGTGATGACGCCATTGACCAGGGTCGCAACGTAACCACGCGCACTCTGCAACAGGCGCTTGCCGCCCTTCGGCAGGTCCGCTGCGACGACCGGCAGTTCAAGGGACAGATTCTTCAAGTCGATGACGTTGATGTCAGCACACATTCCTGCAGCCAACACACCGCGGTCGATGAAGCCATAGGCGGCGGCGTTGTCTGCGGTTTGCTTCTTCACAGCGAACTCGAGGCTCAGTCGCTCGCCGCGTTTGCGGTCGCGTACCCAGAAAGTGAGCATGAAGGTGGGCATGGATGCATCGCAGATCACCTGCACGTGTGCGCCGCCGTCACCCAGCCCGGAGAGCGTGATGGGATTGCGCAGCATCTCAGCCACTGCGGAATAGTCGCCGGCCGCGTAGTTCATCGGCAGCCCGAACAACAAGGCGCGACCTTCCTGCTCAAGCAACGCATCGTAGGCACGCGCTTCCAGGGCGGCCGGATCATCACCGGCTTGCGCACCCAAGGATCTGGACGGCGGTGGCTCGTAATCGGCTTCGGCGCCCAATGCGTATAGCTGCGCGAGGGTGCGCTTCAGCGTCAGATATCGCCGACCAACCGGTGTGTCGCTACCCGTCGGAACATCGGGATCAGAGAGAATGGCGGAACGCACTTGTGGCCGCCGCATCCGCACCACGCGTTCATCAAGCGGCAGATGCGCGATCTCGATGTAGGTCTTGCGGCGATAGAATGGGTGGAAGGCGTCAAGTGTGGACAGTGTACCCGGGGCGCGGGCCGCCACTTGCGGATAGATGCGGGCGCCGTCAGCACGGGCGCGCTCGCAAATCGCCATCGCCTCGCGCCAGGCATTCGGTGCTTCGTGCGTCTGCAGCAGCGAAAAAACCACCGGCGCTCCCGTACTCCGAGCGACCCTACTGAGCAGTTCCACTTCCTGCAGGTTCGCCGCAGTCGAATTGGGAGTCACATAAGAACCGACGGCGCCCATGGGAACGGCCTGGAAAACGCCGTGCCCCGCATCCGCAACTGCACCGGCAAGTGCACGCAGTTCGGCCTCGGAGGCGAACGTACCTGGCACGACTTCGCCGTGAATGGATTGATGTTCGAGCACGCGCGACGTCGACACCGCCACCGCACCGGCTTCCATTGCCTCGCGCGCGATTCGTCGCATCATCTCGATGTCTTGCGCGGTGGCGGGTTCGTTGGCCGCACCGCGCCGTCCCATCGCGTAGAGCCGCAACGCTCCGTGCGGGACTTGCGCAGCAACGTTCATGGAGTAATGGCGCCGTTCGAGCGCAGCGAGATACTCGGGGAAGGTCTCCCACTCCCAGACGATGCCTTCGTGCAAGGCCGTACCTGGAATATCCTCCACGCCCTCCATGAGTTCGATGAGCGCGGCGCGATCAGCTACCTTGCACGGCGCGAAACCGACGCCGCAATTGCCCATGACAACCGTGGTCACACCATGGCATGCGGAAGGATTCAGCTCGCCATCCCATGTCGCCTGCGCGTCGTAGTGCGTGTGCAGGTCGATGAAGCCCGGCGTCACAATGAAGCCGCGGGCGTCGATCTCTTCCTTTGCAGTACCTGCTAAGTTTGGTTCGATCGCGGCGATCAGCCCGTCCTTCACGGCGACATCTGACTCGACTGCCGGTGCGCCGGTACCGTCAACGACTTGGCCGTTGCGGATGATGACATCGTAGGTCGCCACGCGTCGCACTCCTCATCCAGTCGATGTGAGCCTGGATCAAGCAGGTTGTGTTTCGCCTTCCAAGAATTCCGCACTGAATGGCCTTCCACGGATCTGATCGATGAGCGTAAGCCGGTCGTAATAGACGACTTCGCTCACAAGCGCCTCCCCTTCGAACACGAAGATCGCAATCCCCCGCACGTCATAAGGTCGGCCCGTAGGGCGAAGGCCGAACAGTGGTCCTTCGTGCCGTCCCCGTGTTCGCGTCTCGACAATCACCGCATCGTCCGTGTGACGCAGTGACACAAGCTCGATTCTTGCGCCAGGCATTGATTCGCACATGTCCTGAACTCGTTTTGACACGGCCTCGGCGCCTTCGAGGATGACGCCTTGTGCGACCAGGTCGTAGCGCGGCCGTGAAAAGGTGGCTACGACGGCGGCTGCATCTCCCGACTCCTCCACCGTCATATGACGGTGGACGAGCGCTTCGCGCTTGCGTCTCAACTCCATCAAGTCCACGTTGCCGCCTCCCATGTCGATAACGAGTTCATTGCGTGTGAACCGCAGATGCACTCTGCCCCGACAGCGGGTAGTACGCGCGATTGAACTGCGCCAACGCGATTGCAAGCAGGCAGAGCGGTACTCCGACAATCAGCAGGGACCAGCCGATCGCTTGAGGATCCTTAAACACATAGTCGGTAACGAACGCCACAAGACTCGGCCCACTGCCATAGCCGAACGCAAGTGTTGCAAACTGCACAAGGGCCAACATGCGGCCTCGCAGCGGCGAAGGCGAAATGTCCTGCACCGCTGCGTATGACAACGCGTTGATAGCTGCGAGCACTGTCGCAACGACGATATAGCCGGCGGCAACCTGATAGCTCGACGTCCCGGTGGCCATCACGACGATTCCGGCCAGCATCGCTGTGAAGAGCGTCGCATGTGCTCGCAATCTTCCTCCGAACGCCCGGGCTCGCATCCAGCGATCGGACAACTCGGCCGCAAGCGGTGCGCCGATTACGCCGCCAATTACCGAGGTGACGCCGAGCAGATAACCAATGTCGCCTGGCGAGACATCGAAGCGGCGTACGAGCAGAGTCGGCGTCCACGCAATGATGCCGGTGCCGATCGATACGTTGATGACGCCGCATCCAAAAATTGCCAGCAGAAGGCGACGCTCACGCCGCAAGAACAGACGTAGATCCGCGACCGTCTGAACCGAGCGAGTTTCCACTACCGGCCTGGGATCCTTGAGCGTCATGACAAGAATGGCGAGCGGCACGCCGAGCAGACCGAGAAGCACGAACGCAACCTGCCATCCGTGCACCGTCCCTAGAAACGACAAAGTCCGATCTTCGGAACCCAGGACATTCAGCAACACACTTCCAACGACCAGCGCGATCCCGGTTCCCATGCTGACGGAAGCCGCCACCATGCCTACCGCTCTGCCGCGTCGCTCAGGCGAAAATCGATCTGCGATTAACGCATATCCAGCGGGAGAGACGACTGCCTCGCCCGCGCCGACTCCGCCGCGGCACACGAGAAGCAGCGCGAAGGAGCTGACCAAACCGCATCCTGCAGTCATGACGCTCCATAAACACAGTCCCGCTAGAAGAATCAAGACGCGGTTGTAGCGATCGATCGCCCAGCCGACCAAAAGCGTCAGCAGCGCAAATGGCGCAATGAAGCCGAGTCCATACAGCAACCCCATTTGCGAATCCGAGATGCCCAGGTCGCGCTGAACGACCGGGCCGAACAGCGACAACACTGCGCGGTCGATATAGGACAGGATCACCAATAGCATGATGATCCCAACGAGATACCACGGATTATCCCGCAGGCGGCGCGCTGCGACGGACGCCGAATCCAGAAGCGGCGAAGGCGC
>DATAFY010000010.1:0-3357 GCA_036257205.1 Steroidobacter sp.
CCGATCTGCAAACCACGCTCGTCAAGCGCACGCACGGCGCCTTCCCAGTAGAGCGTGCCGGTGCTGCGCCGCGCGTCGTTTTCCTGATCGTCCATGAGCGGCTTCAGGAAAATACTGCGCTCGCCGACGACGATTTTCCATTCGACGGGGTAGCGCACGCCTGTTCGCGGGGAGCGCCAAACGCGCAAAGGCGTCCATTCGACCTCATCCGGCGCCGACGCCTGACCTTGTAGGCTGCGGTCGCGCTGCGTCGCTGCAGCCCAGTGCTCGCGGCCCTGCGAATTGCGCATCTGAAAAGCCATCAGTGCGCCCCCGTCCTCAAGGTTGAGGCCCAGCCAATCCCAGCCGCTCGCCGCTTCATCCATGATTGAGCTGGACCATTCGTGATCGAACCAGGCGAGGCCAGTTACCGTAATGGCTCGGCCGCCGATCGAGACTCGTCCCCTCACCTTCAGCTGAGGCAGGCTGTAGTAATAGCTGGATGAGTCGGCTTGCGGCCCTTTCTGGCTGAAGCCGCCCTCTCCCTGCAGCAGGATGGGCTGTGTAGGCGCGAATTCGATATCGACAGTGAAATCCTGCGCGCGAACGAAAGCGACATATCGGTCCCGCTCGGTGCGCAGCGTCCAATCGTCGATGTGAACATCGAGGCGGCCAACCTGCGCCTCAGCGAGGCCGAAACCCTCGCGCGCCGCTTTCTCGCCGCGCAGCAACGCCCCGCGTGCGGGATTGCTGAGCGCCGCGTGAGCAAACAACAGTTGCCTTGCTGCAAACCGGGAAGGATTGTCTTCATCCAGGCCGGGACGCGATCTGAAGAAGGTCACCTGAAACCCGAGCGGCTCACCGGCTTCAGTCTGCACCCATCCGGTGAGATACCACCACTCGGTGCGGAAGTCGGGATGTGCGCCTTCATCGCGCGGGAAAGATAATGCGCGACCGCGAACGACGGGAGGATACTCCACGCTCGCCGCGCTCGCGCAAAGCGCGATCGACGACGCTGCTGCGCCCGCAACGAGGGCGCTTCGAAAGAGTCGAAAGAAGGACGCCCCGGATCGGAAACGCCAGCTCACCAATCCTCCTTTACCGCATCTACCGCTTCGCGGCTCATTGCCTGACGGCCTGCGATCATCGCCATCAGCGCGCCCGATCCGATCAAGGCTGCGCTGAGCGTCGCGAGCAACCCGAACGGGATCGATAGGTCCATGCTCCAGTGAAAGGATTGTCGGTTCACGACGTGAATGAGAATCAGGCTGACGAACGCGCCTGTGCCCAAACCCGCAAGGACGCCCACGCCGCCGAGCGCTCCACCCTCGATCGCGAGCATCGCGCCGACCTGTGCGCGCGTGAAGCCGAGATGCCGAAGAGCGCCGAACTCGCCGCGACGCGCGAGCACCTGCGCACTCATACCGGCGGCGATGCCGAACAGCCCGATCAACACAGCGACCAGTTCCAGCAGGTACGTCACGGCGAAAGTACGATCGAAAGCGGCAAGCGAGCGTCGCCTGACCTCGCCGGGCGTCCGCAGATCGTATTCGGAGCCCGTCGGCAACGTATCCCGAATCGCCGCCTGTACCTCGTCCGACGAGGCGTCCTGCTCGAGCCAGAGCCAGACTATGTTCACCGTCCGATCTCCGGTCAGTTGCACATAGGCTTCATGAGGCATGACCACAGCGCCGCTTTGATGTTCGTAATCACGCCACACGCCCCGGACGAAAGTGCGCACCGTCCGTCCGCCGATTACGACCTCGCGCAGCTGCCCCGCTCGCCAGTCCAATAGATCCGCTGCGGCCTCGCTCACCCAGATCGGGACCGCGTTGACGGACGCGGCTTGCTCTGCGGATCTGGTGATCCACAGAACGTTTTCGGCCGCTCGCGGATCGAGCGATCTTGCGATCAAAACCAGCGGTCGCTCGCCGTTGTGCAACTGAACCTGACTGAAGCGACTGCGCTCAATGCGCTCTACGCCAGGGAGCCGCCCGATGAGCGCCACACTCGCTGGGTCGAGAAAGGAGGACTGCCCCGCATACCCAACGCGCACGTAGACGTCCGCAGGCAGCAGCCGCTGCGTCCAGGCGTCGAGCGAATTGCGAAACGATGCCACCATGATGGCCATCGAGCTCATGAGGCTGAAGCTCACGATGATGGCCGCGACGCTCAGGCTCGCATAACGAGCCGCGCCGGCGATCTGCGCGATCGCGACCTGATATGGCGCAGCGCCCAGCGTTGGGGCGCACTTCAGCGCCAATTTGATGATGGCCGGGGCCGCCGTTACCCCGGCGATGAGCAATAAGGCAATCGCAACGTAGCCCGGCAGCGGCAAACCATTGACCGGCGGCGCGAGCAGCGCAACGGCGGCGAGGCCCGATAACAGCAGCGCCGCAAGAACATGCGTTCGTGACTCTCCGCTCGCAACGTCGCCGGATTTCAGTGCGCTGGCCGTTGCAATTCGCGCCGCATCGAGCGCGGGTCGCGCTGCGCCAAGCATCGCAATGACGAGACCGGCGGCGCCGAACGCGGCGATCTCCAAGGGATGGACCGAGAAGCTCGGTCTCATGCCGCGGAAGAAACCTGCGCCGAGGTCCGCCCCGAGCTGCGCCAGACCGAGTCTCGCGACGACTACGCCCAGCGCCGAACCCAGACACGCGCCTGCAATCCCCACCGCGATGCCGCCCGCCAGCATCGCTGCGAACTGGGCGCGGCGCGTGAATCCGACGGCATGGAGTATCGCGAATTCGCGGCGGCGCTTCAGCGCAAGCAGAGCTTGCGTCGAGTACACGAAAAAACCGCCGGTGAACAACGCAACCAGCGCGAGCGCGCTCAGATTGGATCGATACGCACGTGAGAGCCGCAGGGCGTCCTCGCTGGCGTCTCCCGGGGTGGTCAGGCGCACGCCCGCTGGCGACAGGGCCTGCAATCGCTCGCGCACTTTCGCTGCGTCCGACCCGGAGGCCAGCCGCACATCAATGCGCGAGAGTTTGCCTAGCCGATCGAAATGGCGCTGCGCAAAGGCGATGTCGACTACCCCCGCCCTCTGCCTGAGCGCGCCGGACGGAAGCACGCCCGCCACAGAAAGCGAAGCGCTCTGCAGGCCTGTTTGGACGCGCAGCACATCGCCCGCCGCAAGGTTCAGTCCGCGCGCCGCCTGCGCGCTCAGGTAAATGAGATCCGTCGCTGGAGAAACGGGTGCAGCACCCGCGGCGGAAGGCGCTAGCGCGGCGAATGACGGCTGCAGAAGGCGCGAGCGAAACGGATCGACGCCGATCAATCTAATCGCGCCGGGGGCGCCGATCAGCTTTGCTTCGACTTCCACGACGGGACTGACGGCCGCCACCCCTTCGACCCGCGCAATCCGCGGATAGA
>DATAFY010000085.1:0-2772 GCA_036257205.1 Steroidobacter sp.
GCTGCGGATCTATCGGGCGTTTCGCTTCGGCAAGAACTTCGAAATGGTGATTACGGACAATCACTCCTACGCGTCGCCGCCCGCCAACACCGATCCGTTTTCGCCGGACAGCGTCCCGTACATGACGGACGAGCGCGCCAACGACATTCTCGATCGGGGTCGCAGCTACGATTCCGGTCGTCCGCCCGCGAGCATTCAGTTCGGCGAAGCCGTCTATCCGAACAAACAGGCCGATGCGCCGCCTCAGGCCTACCTCGGCGTCGAGCAATTGGCATGGCTCAAGGAACGGCTGCGCGCTGCGCGTGCGCCTTGGAAGATCTGGGGACATTCATTCGGCACGCTCACGTGGCGCGCGGATCTGCAGAATCTGCCGGCGCCGTTGCGAGCGCTGTGGCCGGGCGCCGGCTATGGAATTCTCAACGCAGGCTACGCGGTCGAGCACGCCGAGATCTTCGACTTCGTTCGCGATCGAGGCATTGCGGGCTTCGCGATCGTCGCCGGCGACAAGCATTCGTTCTGGGCCGGCTATCCGAGCAAAGCGCTGCCGCCGCAAGCGTTCGAGCCCGTCGGCATCGAGTTCATCACCGGTTCGATCTCCGCGCAGGGTCTGGCAGAGATTGCAGAATTGATCATCGGCAAGGACGACGCACTGCGTCCGGTTTACATCCATGATCGCGCCGACGGAACGATGCATTGCGCGCTGAACACGGCGGTGCTGCACGGCGTGCGAGCGGCCCTGGCGCTCAAGAAGACCGGCGATCTGCAGCAGGCGCGCGCGTTGCGCAATCCCGAGGTGGCGCCTCACTTGAAGTTCGGCGACTTCGGCGGGCACGGTTACGCGATCACCCGAGTCAGCCCAGGCGAGTTGGTCACCGAGTTCGTCTGCATCCCGCGGCCGCTGGAGCGCAGCGCGTCGGAGGACGGCGGACCCTTGACATATCGTGTCCGTCATCGCGCCAGGCTCTGGCGAGCGGGCGAGAAGCCCGAATTGCGACAGGAGATCGTCGAGGGCGACGTCGGCACTGCCGTTTGAGTTGAAACGGCAGGCATGGCCGGTAAGCTATGTCACTGTGCTGACTTCGAACGAAATCGTCGCTCGCGCCGTGGAGAGGCGCCGTGCGCGCGCAGAGCGCGGCTCGGCAACTGTTGCCACGATCTTTCAGGGCGATGGCTGGCGACTCGCGGACATCCTCTGCAGCGCCGATGCGAGCGACGTAGCGTTCGAAGAGCAGCATGACTACGTGTCCATCGCGCTCGTCATGGCGGGCGCTTTCTCGTACCGGAGCAGCGCTGGCGCCAGCGATCTATGCAGCGGCTCCGTCTTGTTGGGCAGTCCTCGCACGCATTTCAGTTGCACGCACAAGCACGGCGCTGGCGATCGATGCATTGCGTTCCAGTTCTCAGCGGCGCGTTATGAGGAGTTGCTTGCTGCGCTCGGGGCGACGAAGGTGGGTGCGAATTTTCCGCGGGTCGCCCTGCCTGTTTCGACCCGCGGTGCCACGTTGTTCGCAAGGACCGAGGCGCTTGCCAGCGGCCATGCGAGAGGGAGCGCGCATGAGCTCGCGCTCAGCACCGTCTCCTGGGTCATCGAAGCGCTGGGTCGCTTGGGGCGAGACAGAGCGCCGACTCCTGCTCAAGCCCAATCGATGCTCGCAGTGGCTCGCGCGATCGACGAAGACGTAAGCGGCGATCATTCGGTGCGAACGCTCGCCGCGCTCGCGTCGATGAGTACGTTCCACTTCATTCGTTGTTTCAAGAGAGTCGTCGGCACGACTCCGCACGCATACGTCCGCATCGCGCGCCTGCGCGCCGCAGGGCGCTTGCTGTGCGACCCAACGCTGCCGATCGCGTCCGTCGCTTTCGAAGTGGGCTTTCAAGACCTCTCCGTCTTCAATCACGCCTTTCGCCAGACGTTCGGCGTGACGCCGCGACAGCTGCGCGCGAGCATCGCGTAACCCACAGCAATTTTCCCCGAGACTCGCTCCGGCCGCTGACCGAGCATTGCTGCCATGATGATCGCGGCAGCAGGTCAACGCCCATTGCGACGTGTCGTTTGGCGGCACTTGCGGAGCCACACGCGGCTCGAATTCTGTGAGGCGGCGCTGGCGAACTCCCGCATGACATTGACGGGCAGTTTGATTGCCGATGCTGAAGCCGTTCCCGCGTACGCGAGCTACGAGCTGACTTGCGCTGCCGACCTGACTCGGTGCACGGCGGTTCGTGTGGAGTGCATCAGCAACGACGCGAAGCGCACTCTGACCCTGGAACAGGAAGCCACCGGTCGATGGTTCAAGAACGGGACTCACGTGCCGCAGCTCGACGGCTGCACGGATCCGGACCTTGCGTGGAGTCCATCGACCAATGCCTTTCCGATCCGGCGCCTCGCCGCGCTCGCGCAAGACAGTTTGCAGATCAGAGCGGCCTGGATTCAGTTTCCGACGCTCGCCGTGCAGCCCGTCGCACAGCGCTACACGCGGCTCAGTGCGACGCGCTACCGATATCGCAACGAGGACAGCGGATACGAAGGCCACATCGACATCGATGAGCTCGGCCTGCCGCTGAGTTACGAAGGCGTGTGGACCCGAACTGCCGATTGGAGCGGAGCATGAGCGGACCGGAGCTATTACTGCTGGCGATGTCCTTCGCCGAGGCACTCGTGTCGCAGACGCGGTCGCCCGAGATCTCGGCGCAGGAGGACGTCTATGCGAAGTTGTTGGGAGCGTGGGATGTCGAAGCGCGCGATCGCACCGAGAGCGGGGCCTTCCAAGTCAC
>DATAFY010000242.1:0-4449 GCA_036257205.1 Steroidobacter sp.
CAGCACGCGCATTGAGCGGCGGCAACAATCAAGAAATCACGATCGTTTTCGACAAGGTCAATGCGAATAGCGCTCGCTGCCGGCGTTTGGATGGCGCCAACGCAGCAACCGTGAATCTCTTACTGGTCAACCTTGCACGCATCTTCAGGCGGTGTAGGCGTCTGCGGCGGCTAAGTTTGCCCGTTGCACGTATCGCCAGTTCTAGGGGCCGCGGATACTGTCGGCTCGACTCGGTTGATTCGCAGGGAGACATATCATGAATCGCGGCATGTTCGGAGCAGCATCGCTCACGGCATTATTGTTATCGGCGCTTGGTCCCGCGCCCGCCTTCGCCGCCGAGGAAGGCGGTCTGTATCTCGGCGCCGGCGCTGGGCAGTTCAATGTCGAGATCGACGATGTGAACACTGCCGACGAGGTTATTGAGAGCTTTGATAGCGACGATACGTCGTGGAAGGTGTTTGGCGGCTGGCGTTTCGGACGCTACTTCGCCGCCGAGCTCGACTGGATCGATCTTGGAAACCCGGAAGAGACTGTCAACAACGTGAACGTCGACGCGGAAATCGACGGTTTCGCGCCGTATCTCTTGGGCACACTGCCCCTCGGACCGGTCGAACTGTTCGCGAAAGCTGGGTATTACTTTTACGACATCACGGTCAATGGCCGAAGTCTCGGCGGTTCGGTGGACGACAGCAACGAGGATTTTGTGTACGGCGCCGGCATCGGCTTGACTCTATTCGACCATCTACATGCCCGCCTCGAGTACGAGATCATCGACATATCGGAAATCGATGACGCGAACGCCATCTGGCTCTCCGGCGCATGGCGCTTCTGACGTCACACGCCGTCGACCGCTGAACGGCGCACCGCAGACGCGCATGCGACCGGTAAGCTGGGCTACATGCGCAGCGGTTTCATTTGCGCTCTCCACGGCGACGCGGGCTGCAGACCTCGAACAGCAGACGCCAGTACAGACAGTGGGGTTCTATGCGCTCGCTATTGGTATAAACGGAGACATGGGCGTCGGGGGCAGCTCGGCTCATGTGGATATGAGCGCCTCCGACGCTCTCGATGACCTGGACTTCGGCGCAAGAGGCTTCTACCGATACCAAGCGGGTCGTTGGGCCCTGCAGGTGGACGTGATCTACAACTCGCTCACCGGAAAAGAGGCAGAAAGCCCGGCGGGCGCGCGCGTAGCCGTGGATCTCGATCAGGCGATGATCGGCGTCGACGCTCGCTATCAACTGCAACAAGTCCTGGAGCTCATAATCGGCGCTCGCTACTGGGACTACGACGTCGCAATCTTCGGACCCGAACCCGGTGCCGCTGCGCAGCCCACGAGCGCGGGTCAGGAATGGGTCGACCCGCTCATCGGCGCCCGCGTGACGATTCCACTCGGCTCAAACTGGGAAGTCGTAGGCCGAGGCGACATTGGCGGCTTCGGCGTGGGCTCCGATTCGTCGTGGCACGCGACCGCGTTCTTCGATTGGAAAGCAACCGACCAGTTCAGCGTGCTGTTCGGCTACCGAGCGTTCGACGTCGATTTCGAGGACGGTTCCGGCGCGGGCAGGTTCGCCTTGGACATCAGGCAGAGCGGACCGGCAATCGGCATGTCGCTCTCCTTCTGAATTTGGAGCGTCGAATTGAGTTGTTAGGCCGAACCTTCCCGCGCAGCTATGGACCAGGTCCCTAATCTCTCCACCTCCAGCCGCCCCCCGCCGTTTTCTCAACGATGCTGCATCTGGCGACTACATTAAGGCGCCTGCGACGCATCGCCTTGGGAGTTGTTGCGTCGATCTCGGCCGCCTGTACTGTCTGGCAATAACGAGCAGCCGCTCGTCTTATCCGCGCTCTAATTGCACCGTCTCCCGGTGCTCCGGCGCCGTTACGCGCCAGCCAAGCTCGCGTTCGATTCTGGCGCGCAGCGCATCACTCGCGGCCGGCTCGCCATGAGTGATGAACGTTTGCTTCGGCGCACGCGGCAGTTGTTTGATCCATGCGAGCAACTCGTCCGCATCGGCGTGGGCGGACATCGAGCTCAATTGAAGGACATGCGCATTCACGGATACGTCCTGACCATGGATGCGCACCGAACGCGTTCCCGCAGCGAGCGCGGCGCCGCGCGTGCCGCCCGCCTGGAAGCCCGCCAGCAAAATCAAATTCTTAGGATCGGGCGCGAACGTCTTGAGGTGATGCACCACGCGGCCGCCGGTCGCCATTCCGCTCGCGGAGATGATGATCTGCGGGCCTGCACGCTGATCGATGGCCTTGGATTCCTCCACGGTGTGCACGAGCCTTGCCACGCGGCCCATCGCAGCGATTTCGTCCCACGACAGACGATGCTCGGCCGTGAATACTCGATAGAGCTGCGTGACGTCGATCGCCATCGGGCTGTCGAGATAGACTGGCACGTCGGGAATGGCGCCTTTCGCCTTCAGGCGAGCGATCAGAAGCAGCAGCAGTTGCGCGCGGCCGACGGCGAATGCAGGCATGAGGATAGTCGCGCCCCGGATGCATGCAGACCGAATGATCGGGCCGAGTTCTGCTTCGACGTCGCCAACCGGATGCTGACGATCGCCATACGTCGACTCGAGCACGACATAGTCGCTCGCCGGCGGCGGGTCCGGCGGATTCATCAATGGATCGTTCGCGCGACCGAGATCGCCCGAGAATAAGATCGTTGCACCGCCGTGCGTGAGCTGCACGCCGGCCGCGCCGAGCAGATGACCCGCTCTGTGAAAAACCGCTTTCACGCCCGGTGCAGGGGTGAATGATTCCCGGACGCGTCGGGTCTCGAATCGCTCCAGCGACGCTTGCGCGTCTTGCTGCGTATAGAGCGGCATGGCGGGCCTGTGCTTTGAATACCCA
Source organism: Steroidobacter sp. (assembly GCA_036257205.1). Classification (GTDB taxonomy): domain Bacteria; phylum Pseudomonadota; class Gammaproteobacteria; order Steroidobacterales; family Steroidobacteraceae; genus Steroidobacter. The sequence goes on from DATAFY010000242.1 coordinate 2,866, forward strand.
TGACGGTTTGCGAACCGGGCTTCCTCCTCCTGCAGGAAGCCGCTGTCAGGCAGCAAGATGCGACAAAGCTCGAACGTCGCCGGGGTCGAAAACACTTTCCCCTGAAAGCCGCGCTTCACGAGCAGCGGGATATAACCGCTGTGATCGATGTGCGCGTGGGTAAGTACAGTTGCATCGATTTCTTTCGGTTCAAACTGCGTGGGCGCCCAGTTCCTTAGGCGCAACTGCTTGTATCCCTGAAATAGGCCGCAGTCGATCAGGACGCGCCGACCGTTCGCGCTCAACAGATATCGCGAACCGGTTACCGTACCGGCGGCTCCGAGGAAGGTCAGTTGCATGCTATGGGTGTTCGAGGTTCTTGGTTCTGGGTCGCGCGCAGCGTGCGGCGTGCGTCGATCAACGTCAAGACTTCACGGCGGCCGCGTAGACCGCGAGCGTTGCGACGCGCAAAGGACAGACAGCGTTCGATGAGCATACGGTCCGCGCATTAAGGCTGGGGATGCGCTGGTATGAGAGCTCTTCCGCCGCTCCTGCGTCAGACTGCACGGATGCGAGCTGGTCAGCAACTCATACCCGATTGCGCCCAAGTTGTGTACGCCTCGCAGCACGCGCGCAACGTCTGCGATTCCAAACGCTCAGGATTCATTGCTCGTGGGTACAACGTGCAGAAGCACCCAGCCCACGATCTTCGGTACGCCGTCATCGCAGTGTCGGGTGATGACTCGAGTCAAGGTAAACGATTCCGCGTTCGTGGCGCGTGCACTAGGCCCAAGCGCCACGCCGCAGCCTAACGGATCCCGAATGCAGGTACGTGAGATTGTTGCCCAGCGGCGATGAGCGCGAGAACGGCGATGCGTCGCAAACTGCGCATGCCGCCTTGGGAGATGCAGACATGCGCGCTACCGGAAGCAGTCATCCAGCGAGCAGTTCACCCCCACTCGATACCTGCCGCTGTGTTCGATGCAGAAACAAACGCGGCCGAGCACCGACACCTCTGGCTCGAGTTGTCCTTCGATGTGCAACGCCAGCGTGTAGGTCGCGCCGACTTGCAAAGGTTCAGGCAACGTGAGGCACACTCCCGCCGGTGAGATATCGACGGCCGCACCCCTCAAGGTCCCGGTCTGCGTCTTTACGCTGGCCGATCCTCTGGCGGGCTTTCGCGCCGCATGTCGACGCTCCACGCCTGAGGAGGAGGAAGATTGACTTGATCCGTACGCCATCTTCATACATCGAGGCTTGACTGCGAGCACTCTAACCTACTCGGGGTGGTACGCAAGAATTCGCGAGCAGCCCAAGCGCCTGCTGTTCCCAGCATCAACACCCGCGTGCAGCAGAATTACACGCTCTTGGCCGAAATGGCGCGGCCGGCGAGCAAGGCTCCAGCAGACGCCGTTGCATCGCGTAAACCCTTGTCGAGCCAGATGCGAAAGCGGCGCGCTCTGGCCGGCGGCGGCGTGCTCGACCCAGTCGTTCGACCCTCGCGCACGAAGGTGGGGAACCGAAGCGCCTCTCCAGGCGTGCAGTTAAAGATGGGCCGTAGCGACGCGCGGTCCTACCGAAAGGAGAAAACGCCGCATGAAAATC
>DATAFY010000232.1:0-2417 GCA_036257205.1 Steroidobacter sp.
CGCTTCCGGTGCTCGCGGTCTCAGGTTGGCTCGCCGCACGCGCCTTCCCTCTCCGTCCGGGAATCGCAGGCGCGATCTATGGGCTCGGTGCGGGCCTGATTGCCGACGCCGGCTGGCGCCTCTTCTGCCACTTTTCCGAACCCTCGCACGTTCTCGGATCGCACGCCCTGGCCATTGCGCTTGTCGCCATTCTAGCTTCCCTCAAGTCTTTCCCGTTCCACACACATCGTTAGGGGAACATTTCATCGGTCTCGCCAGTCTAAGCATTGGCAAGCGATGAGTACGCTGAGCCTGCTCCAAGGCACGGTCGATCTGCTGATACTGCGGGCCCTCCAGGCGGGGCCGATCCACGGCTACGCCGTATCGCGTTGGGTACGCGAGCGCACCGACGGCGTCCTCGCAATCGAGGATGCGGCGCTTTACCAGGCGCTCCACCGGCTCGAGGGGCGAGGTTGGATCGATGCCGAATGGGGATTGTCCGAGAACAACCGGAAGGCAAAGTACTACAGACTGACGCCCACTGGCCGCCAGCAGCTCCGTAGTGAAATCTCGGTCTGGAAGAAATACGCGCAGGCCGTGTTCAAGGTTATCGAACCCGCATGAAACGCCTCTTCCGCTTTCTGTCACGGACTCGGGAAGACATCGCGGCTGATGTCCAGGACGAGTTCGCCTTTCACCTCGACATGCGCGTGGAGGACCTCATGCGCACAGGCATGGCTGAATCCGACGCGCGACGCCAGGCGCTCGAGGAATTCGGAGACGCCGCCCGCGGCGCCCGAGCGTGCCTCGCGCAGGGCGCCACAATCGAGCGCCAACGACTCCTGACCCGCATCGTCACGGAATTCAGGCAGGACACCTGGTATGGCCTGCGTCTGCTCGGGCGCAGCCCCGGATTCTCGCTCGTCGCCGTGCTCACGTTGGCGCTCGCGATCGGCGGGAATACAACCATCTTCAGCATTGTGAGTGCGCTGACATTCAGGCCGCTGCCGGCACACGCACCGCATGAACTCACCCGCATCTACACGGGGCAAAGTCAGACGTCCTGGCTGAACTACGACGACATCCGTCAGAGAAATCTCGTCTTCAGTGACGTTGTCGCCCACGCTATGCAGAGGCTTCCTCTTGCAGTGGGCGATGGCGCAGCCCGTCTGATGGGCGAGCTGACGTCGGCTAACTATCTCTCCATCTTCGGTGTACAACCGTTGCTTGGCCGCGTTTATGGTCCGTCGGACACGCGCACGGACCTCGTCGTGCTCTCCGAGCGCACCTGGCGAGGACGTTTCGCCGCCGACCCTCAGGTGATCGGCCGCCCGCTGACGCTGGGGAGCAAAACCTACGAAGTGGTCGGCGTCATGCCAAGAACTTTTCGTGGTGCGCGGCCGCCAGGTTTTATCAGCGAGTTCTGGATCCCCATCGATCCCGCTCGAGCCACGCGAGTCGTTGCCGATCGGCGGAAGCCTGCTTTCGAGATCGTCGGACGGTTGAAACCGGGAATCGGTAGTAACGAAGCGCAGGCGGCCATGCGTGTTCTCACGCGCGAGATCAAGAACGAACATCCCGAACTGGATGAGTCGTTCCTCAACACGGAAGTGTTTCTCATAGACGGCTTGCGCGGTTTTCAGGGAGTAATGAGCACGCTCACGCCTGTCTTTGCCTTTGTCACTCTCATGACCGCGGTGACCGGGTTCGTATTGCTTGTCGGCTGCGCGAACATTTCGGGCTTGCTCCTCAGCCGCGGCGCCGCGCGCCGGCGAGAAATCGGCGTGCGTCTCGCCCTCGGTGCCTCACGGGGGCGATTGATTCGGCAGCTCCTCACCGAGAGCCTCGTGCTCGCGATGATTGGGGGGAGCGCAGGCGTTCTCCTCGCCTTGTGGCTCGGCACTCTGTTCAACGCGCTCATCGGGCAACTACCAGTTCCGGTCGAGTTCGACCTTTCCGTTGATCGCGGCATGCTCTCGTATGCGCTGGCGGTGTCGGTGTTCACGGCGTTCCTCTGCGGCCTCGCGCCAGCGCGCAAGTCTACGCGCTTCGATCTCGTCCCGGCTCTCAAAGACGATGCCTATGCCCCGGGCAGGCTACGGGTGCGCCAATGGATGCTGACAGGCCAGATCGCGGTCTCGTGCCTTCTTCTGCTGTGGGGCGGACTGTTCCTGCGAAGCCTGCGCAATGCACACGAGGTCGATCCTGGCTTCGATCCGGCGGGCGTCGTCCAGGCCAGCGTCGAGTTTGACGAGGGTTCGCTCACGCCGGCCGCAATCGCCTCACAACTCGATGCGCTCCTGACAGAAGTTCGCAGCATGACCGGCGTCCAGTCGGCAAGCGCATCGACTGTGGTGCCGCTGACGCTCATGGGCCGAGAGGAATTTCGCGTGCGCACTGACAGCGACCCTCCTGACGCGCGTGGACGATGGGTGATG
>DATAFY010000351.1:0-3270 GCA_036257205.1 Steroidobacter sp.
ATGAAAAACGCTGCAGCGACTACGGATGCGAACGCGCGGCTGCGGCGGATCCGGACGCTCGCATGGCTGCTCGACAATTCGATTCCGTTGCCCGGCGGTTATCGCGTCGGGGTGGATGCGCTGATCGGGCTTGTGCCCGGACTCGGCGATGCGCTGGGAGCGGCGCTCTCCGCTTACATCATCAACGAGGCGCGCGTGCTGGGCGCGCCGCGCAGCGTTCTGATGCGGATGACGCTCAATGTGCTGATCGAAACCGTACTTGGGGCCGTGCCCCTAGCCGGAGACATTCTCGACGCCGCGTTCAAGGCGAACATGCGCAATCTCGATCTGCTCGCAAAGCACGAGCTCGACCCGCTCGGCGCACGCCGCGGCAGCCGTCTGTTCATCCTCGGCTGCGTATTCGCGCTCGCCGTGTTGACTGTCGCGATGATGGCAATCCCAGTGCTGATCGTGGTCGCAATCACGCGTTCGCTCTGATCCGGGCCGGCTCCATCAGCCGCTTCAGGGAGCGCCGGCGGGCTCGGCGAGGTTGGATTCGCTCGCGACCGACGCAGCCGCGGACGCGGCCGACATTAGTCCGCTCAGCCCATCCGAGCTCAGCCCCCAACAGCTGTTCGTCAATAGGGCCAGCGCCGTATGAGGAACATTGCAGAGGCGGTCCCGTTGTCCCTAAGGACAACGACAGGAAGGAGGCCATGCCCACACGTGACTTGCGCCCCGGCCACGCAGAGGAATGGTCACAGCGCAATCAGACGCTGCGACACGCGGGCGAAAAGCGCGCGCGCGACGACGATGCGCAGCTGGATAACCCGTCCGACTACAGCGCGGTGGGTGGGCCGGAAGGCGAGCCGGCATACGGCCGGACGCGCAGCGACAGCGGCTACTACCCGTGGAATCCGTTCGACGGCCCATATGACCGCGACAGTATGGACAACAAGGAAGGCCGCGGCGGATACCGCAAGAAACGCCCGCCGCATTCCAATGAGCCGTTGGACCCGCCCTGAAGGCTCAGAACGTTTTGGCGCGAACTTCGCAACGCATGCCGCGCCGGCTCGAGCCTCAAGTTGCTTTCGTTCTGATCATGGCTGATCGAGCGCTGGCGCCGGCCGTTCGCACCGACGCGGCCTGCACATGACGATAGCGCTCGCGAGATTAGCCCACGGCGTCGGGGCTAGATTGAGTGGTTGGAGACGATCTGCGGGACAGGCCATCGCGCAGCGCGGGCGATTTCGCCTGCGCCGCCTTGGCGCAACGGCCTCTCGCAACCCTATTGGTAAGTCTTCGCACGCAGATGCGCGACGATTCTCTTACAGCGCGATCTGTCGCAAACTGCCGCCTCTCTCAACTGAGCGTCCGATGACTCCTGTGAATACGAAGCACCGTCTTGCGAGTGTTGGAATTTCGTGGCTTATCGCCAGCCTGGTTGCGGGTTGCGGCGGGAAGGAGCCTGCCTCGAGCTCCGCGGGCGCGCGCGCCGAGGCGCCGGTCGTCCGGATCGACGGCTCAAGCACCGTGTTCCCGATCGCCGAGGCGGTCTCAGAGGAGTTTCAGGCGGGAGAACGAGGGGCCATACGCGTAACGGTGGGACTGTCCGGCACGGGCGGCGGCTTCAAGAAGCTCTGTCGCGGCGACACGGACATTGCGAACGCTTCGCGCCCCATCTTGACCGAAGAAATGGAAGCGTGCCGCAAGGCGGGGATTCAGTTCATGGAACTGCCGATCGCCTTTGACGCGATCACTGTCGTGGTTAATCCACAGAATGATTGGATCAAATCCATGTCGATCGCCGATCTCAAGAAGATCTGGGAGCCTGCGGCCCAGGGGACGATTACGAAATGGAATCAGGTCCGGCCGGAGTGGCCGGACGCGCCGCTGATGCTGTTCGGGCCCGGGGCGGATTCCGGTACGTTCGACTACTTCACCGAAGCCGTCGTCGGCAAGGCGAAATCGAGTCGGGGCGATTACACGGCGAGCGAAGACGACAATGTGCTGGTGCAAGGGGTCGAGCACAATAAGAACGCGCTGGGCTATTTCGGCTTCGCCTATTACATTTCTCACACAGACCGCATGCGCGCCGTACCGATCGAGGGCAATGGCGGCAGCGTCGCGCCGAGCCTCTCAGCGGTCGCAGAAGGAACCTATCAGCCGCTGTCTCGGCCGCTGTTCATCTACGTGAATGCACTCGCCGCCAAGCGGCCTGAAGTCGCGAAATTCATCGAGTTCTATCTGACTGAGGGATCGAAGCTTGCCGCGGAGGTTGGCTTCGTCCCGCTGCCGGAGCAGGCGTCGCAGACGGCGCTGCGGCGCTTTAAGGACAATCGCCTAGGCACCGTGTTCGGCGGCGCGCCGGAAGTCGGCGTCACGATCGAGCAGCTGCAGCAACGAGAGCCCCGCCTTTAGGAAAGAAGCGTTCAGCGCTCGTCAATCGCCGCGTCGTGATCGCCTCATCATCCAATGCTGATCTGATCGAGTCGAGTTGAGCGCGGAATGCTATGCGCGAGCGCTGCTGGAGCGCACGAAAGGGCTCAGTCGCCTGAATGCGTTTCGCACGCTGGCGCCCGATGAGGCGCTCGAGGCCGCTCGCAAGGCTGATTGAGCTCGCAGCAGGCGCTGCGCCGCCCCGGCTGCGAGCGCGAAGGCGCGGTGGGCGCTCTTGCATGCTCAAGTACGCGTTCTTCGGCTCGCGGTGATGCTGAACTTGATGTGCAATCGATCCTGCACTTGGAGCGCGCCGAGAGAGAGACTGAAGGGCGTGATTCCGAAATCGGTCTGTTTGAGGTCGAACTCTCCGGTTGCGAGCAGGCGCTCGCCGTCGAGCTGAATCCGCGTCGGAACCTCCACATCGCGCGCGGCGTCACGAATCGTGATGCGCGCCGTGATCTGCGGGGAGCCGAGCGCACCCGCAACGCGCACCGATTGCACGGTGATCAGCGGATGCCGTTGTGCATCGAGCACTTCCGGCCGCAGCATGTTCTTGCGCGTCCCCTCCTTGTCAGACGCGGATACGTCCGACTTGAAGTCATCCCCCGCCGCTCGTCGCATCTCGGACTCATCAACGAGCAGCTGGTTCGCCGGAAAAAAGATTTCAAATCCCGATCTCTCGAACGTCGGGTGAACCCAGACGCGTCCGCTCAGGTTTCTCGATGCGACTACGTGATTGTGCCCCAGACGCGCCAGCGTCCCTCCCCTATACACATAGATGAGCGCTTCTGAGCTTTGCTGGTCGATGGCGTAGATCGCTGCGCCGCGCATGTCCGCCCGAGGCGCAGG
>DATAFY010000360.1:0-7910 GCA_036257205.1 Steroidobacter sp.
GACGCCGACGAGTACACGCGGGCGACGCGGCAGTGCGGCGGAACGCACGAACCAGAGCGGCGTCGGACACGAGCGAATCAGCTCCCAGTCAGTGTTCGCTAGAATCCACCTGGCTACGCGCCCGTGCCGATGTGATTCCGCGACCACAAGATCGGGTCTGGTCTCGAACACGTAGCGCACAATCGCCTCATGTGCCGGAAAATCCCACTGCACCGCCGTGCGAATCTTCAATGGCCTGTGCAGCCGATGAGCAATGCGCTCCAGTCGCTCGCGACGCTCGCGCATCGCCGCCGCGATAACCTCCTTCGTGGAGTCCGGCATCTCTCGGCTGGGCTGCGGAACCATGAACGCGTTGAAGAGCGTTAAACGAGCGCCGCATCGAGCCGCGACTGCGGCGGCTTTGGCCGCGGCGAGCTGCTCGCGAGCGAACGGGTCGGTGACGACGGCGAGGATGGAGCGCCAATGAGCGGAAGGCATGAACAACCTCGGCTAGTGCACGTCAGCAGGCGCGAGTCTGCCGCCTCCCATCGAACTTCAGGTCGGGTGCGAGCGCCGCTCGACCCGTTGTTCCTGACGGATCAGCCCTGAAATATCGCAGAGCAGATTGGTCACGAGTTCTATCGCATCGTCCATGGCGATGACGCCGGCCAGACCGCCCTGCGCGTCCACGACGGGTGCACGGCGCACGCCGGCTTCGCGCATGCGCGTCATGAGCGCGCCGATGTCGTCGTGCTCGGAAGCGATGACCGGATCGCGGATCATCACATCGACGACTGTAAGCGCGGCAATGTCCGCGCCTGGCGCGAAGACCTGGACGACGATGTCTCGGTCCGTCAGCACGCCAATCGGAACACGGCGCCAAGGATCCGTATCATCGATCACAACGAGAAAGCCGACGTGCCGGGTTCTCATGATCTCCGCAGCATCCGCCAAACTGGCGCGCGGCTGGATGGTGACGGCTTCCCGATTGCAGTATTCACCGACTTTCATGACGACACCTCTTCGCGTGCGTTGCGAGCGACCTGCGCGCAACGTGAGGATGGTTTCGTACTCTGTGGAGAGAGCTCTCTCGTATCGCGCTGAACATGTAAGCAGTTTTCGCCAGCATGTCCTGCCTCGCCAGCCGTACAACCGCCTAGCGGCTTGCGGATGCCTGCAGGCGAACGAGCGAGCGGCCGTACGCGTTCCCGCGCTAAGGCATAAAGTGTGAGACAGCAATGGCAGTCACAGCGTCAGAACTCGCCGCCGCGTCCTTTCCGCATCCGATCGAACGCGTCGAGGTGTGCGAAACGCACATCTCCTTCGTTGTGCTCACGGGGACTTTTGCATACAAGGTGAAGAAAGCCCTAAGGCTCGACTTCATCGACGCCGGCACGGTGGAGCGGCGCAAACGGCTGTGTGAGGAGGAGCTGCGGCTGAACCGGCGTTACGCGAGGGACCTTTATCTCGAGGTCACGCCCATCGTGCGCACCCCGCACGGTCTTCGTTTCGGAGGCGAAGGCGTGGCCGCCGACTATGCCGTAAAGATGACGCAGTTCGATGCTCGCGATGAACTGGACGCACTGCTCGCCGCCGGCGCGGCATCCGCGCAGGAAGTCACGGGACTGGCCGTGCTCATCGCCGATGCTCACCTCAGCGCGCCTGGGCCGCCTGCCGGCGGCCAGGCTACCGAAGCGTTTCTGCGCATCGCTCGTGCAAACCTCGCGAGCGTCGTCCGCAACGCCGCCCTGGCGCAAGCGGAATCGCTCGCGCTCCAACTACAGCGCTGGTCGGAAACGCAGCTTGCCCTAAGTTCGCCGCGGCTCCATGAGCGTCAGCAGCACGGCTTCGTTCGGGAATGTCATGGCGATCTGCATGTTCGCAATATCGTTCGTTGGCGCGGCGCTCTCACGCCCTTTGATTGCATCGAATTCGACCCGGCGCTGAGATTCATCGACGTGCTCAACGATTTGGCTTTTCTCGTCATGGATCTAATGCATCGGCGGCGCAGCGACCTAGCGTTCACGCTGCTGAACCGCTACCTGGAGCGCACCGGCGACTATACGGGCCTGGATGTGCTGCCCTGCTTCATGGTCTACCGGGCGCTCGTGCGGGCCAAGGTCGCTCTGATCGAATGTGAACAACGTGCGGATGCATCCGGCCAGGCTCGGGCGGCATCGCGATTGCGCACTGCGCTGGCGATCGCCGTGCGCAAGCCCCCAATCTTAATCGTGATGCACGGCCCGTCCGGCTCGGGCAAGTCGTGGCTGAGCGAGCGGCTTGCGCCCGCGCTGTGCGCCGTGCGGATGCGCTCGGATCTGGAGCGCAAGCGGTTGGCGGGCTTCGATCCCCTCACGACGCGAACAGCGGCTTTCAATGACGGAATATATTCACGTGCATTCACTCAGCGAACCTACGCACGGCTGCTCGAGTGCGCAAGCGCCAGCCTGCGTGGTCGGTTCAACACGATCCTCGACGCCGCCTTCCTCGACGCAGCAGAACGCAGGGCCTGCGCGCAGCTCGCCGCCCAAGAAGGCGCTCGGTTGGTAATCCTGGCCTGCAGGGCCGATCGGCAGACGCTCACGCAGCGGGTAGAGCAACGCCGACGAACCGCGGCCGACCCCTCGGACGCGACCGTGCCGGTGTTGGAGCGACAACTCCGGCTTATGGGCTCATTCGAGGAGGATGAGGCTGCGCATGTGCTGTACGTCGATACACAGGATCCCGACGTTGTGCTCCACACTTTGCAGCGCCTGCAAGCTAACTCATCAGCACCCGCTGCACCATGACATACATACCGGCTGCCACGACGAACGCTGCCAATCTCAGACGCAGCACTCGTCCTTGCGAGTCCCATGAAGCCCCCCGACTCCGCGAAGACGGTGGCGCAGCCCCATTTCACGGTCCGCTGAGCGGACGAATTCCGGGTTCATACCGTCGCGCCAGCGTCGGCTGGCGCAGCCGGCTCATTGAGCCGTAAACTGCCGTCTTTCCGTCCGCCGTGCGCATGCCGCATCGAGTACTTTAGCCTTTGCTCATTGGCATGCGCTTAATACGATGGCCAGCGTGTTCTCGTACGCTCTTCGGACCGCCATGGACACTTCAACGAACCGAACACCGGACATTCAGGCGTTCTTCGATCCGGCGACCAACACCGTCAGTTATCTGGCTTCCGATCCGGTCGCCCGGGTCGCGGCGGTCGTCGATCCCGTGCTCGATTACAACCAGTCCTCCGGTAGAGCGTCGGTGCGTTCAGCGAACTTCATCCTGAACCGGGCCGCCGAGCAGGGGCTGAGAATCGAGTGGATACTCGAGACGCACGCGCACGCCGACCACTTGAGCGCCGCCCCTTACCTGCGCTCCAGAACGGGCGCAGCGGTCTGCATCGGCGAGCACATCACAGAAGTGCAGGCGCTCTTCCGGTCCGTGTTCAATGTGGACGACGTCGGAGACGGCCGCGAGTTCGATCGACTATTTCGCGACGGCGATATCTTCAAAATCGGCGAACTGCAGGCGGAAGTCCTGCATACACCGGGGCACACACCCGCATGCGTATCCTACCGCATCGGGGATCACGCCTTCGTCGGGGACACTCTATTTATGCCCGACTACGGCACAGCGCGCACAGACTTCCCCGGCGGCGACGCGCAAACGCTCTATCGCTCTATCGCGCGTCTGCTCACCCTTCCTGGCCACACGCAGCTCTACATGTGTCATGACTACAAGGCGCCCGGCCGAGATCACTATGCTTGGCAAACGACGGTCGCCGAAGAACGCGCGAACAATATTCACGTGCGCGACGGCGTGACTGAAGAAGCGTTCGTCGCCATGCGTCGCGCCCGCGACTCCACGCTCTCTACGCCGACGCTCCTGTTGCCCTCGATACAAGTGAACATCCGCGCAGGTCAGCTTCCCGCCCCCGAAAGCAATGGCATGCGGTATCTGAAGATTCCTGTGAGCGGCGATTGGTGAGTAGCCGTCAGTACTTGCCGGGGCTAGCGCACATTGCAACTCGGTTCGGCGTTGTCGCGCGCCGAGGCGTTCGCCAAGGCGAACCCCGGCCCCGCCCGCCGAACCGCTCATCTAGCAATGGATCTCCTGAGCACGTATGCAGGCGATAGCGGCCCGGGCGCGCTCAGCCTGGCAAAGAGGTCACCTGCAGCGCTCGACGCGCGAGCTAGCCGACGCAGGCAGACACAAGGAAATGGAAACTACGATGCGCGCGTGCAGAGCAGCCTGGCTGGACGCTGAGTCGTTGCGCCTCGATCGTTGACCGTTCTCCGCAAATGGAAGCGCGTTTCCACAATGACTCGTCCACTAGTCAGCGCTGCCGCGGGAACTGGATGCGTACGTACAGCCCGCGTCCACCCGGTCCAGCGTCGTACCGTATCGACGCGCCATGCATCTCGACGATGCGGGCGGCAATCGACAGACCGAGGCCGCTGCCGTCCGGTTCGGCATTTTGGCCGCGGAAGAAACGTCTGCCGAGCCGCGCTCGCACATCTGCGGGAACGCCCGGTCCGTCGTCGGCGATCGTGAGCTCCACCGTCTTCTCACCCGCAGCGATCGTCGCATCGATGTGAACGCCCGCGCCGCCATGCACGACTGCGTTTTCGATGAGATTGCGGATCGCCACTTCGAGCAAGGCGGGTTCGCCGCGGACGGCGGCGCTCTCAGGCGCATCAAGAACCAATGAGGCGCCGCGTTCGATGACGCTGGGCGCGAGTTCCGCCAGCGTCCCGCGCGCCAGACGAACGAGATTGAGCTCGACGAAAACTGCGCTGTCGGCACGAGCGTCAAGCCGAGCGAGCGCCAGCAACTGATCGACGAGGCGCGACAGCCGGGCGGCGGCGCTTGCGATATTCGACAGCCCAGCGCGCACGAGAGACGGGTCGCTGGCGCCGAGAGACGCTTCGGCCTGGGCGCGGATTGCCGCGACTGGATTGCGCAGCTCGTGCGCCGCATCCGCCGTAAACCGCTTTTCGTTCTCGATGGAGCGCTCGATGCGCTTGAAAAGCGCATTGAGGCGCTCCACGAGCGGCTGCACTTCGGCGGGAGAAGCCGCGGCGTCGAGCGGGTCGAGGTTGCCCGGCTCGCGGCGCGCGACTTCCTCCCCGATGCGCCGGATCGGCGCGAGGCCAGCGCTCACGATCGACCAGATGACGGCGCCCATCAGCGGCAGCGCGATGAACAACGGCAGCAGCCCGTTCACGGCAATCTTCGCGGCGAGCCGCTCGCGGGTTGCATGCGGCTCCGCCATCTGCACGAGAATGCCGTGTTCGAGATCCCAGTCGCTGAACACGCGCCAGCGCACCCCATCCACGTCCGCGTCGCTGAAGCCGTGTTCGACGCTCGAGAAACGCACCGCAGGCGCAGGCCCCATCCGCAGCAGAAGGCGACCGCGCGCGTCCCACAGCTGCACCGCGAACTGTTGCGCGTACTGCTGCAGTTCCTCCTGCTCGAGTTCGTCGAGCTCAAGCAGCTCGTGGCCGGCCTGACTCGACAGCAGCCCCGCCGACTGCGCCAAGTGCGCATCAAACAATTGATCAAGCTCCCGATGCGCATCGATGTAGCTCCCCGACATCGCGAGCAGCCACAACCCGCCCACGGCGCCGAGCAGCGACCACAGCAGACGATTGCGAATCGACGCCCTGCGCATAGAACGGCGGCTATTCCGGATCGCGGTCGCGCATGAGATAGCCCACGCCGCGAATCGTGCGGATCACTTCCGGATCGAGCTTGCGCCTCAGGTGATGGACGTACACCTCGATGGCGTTGCTTTCCAGGGCGCGATCCCATTCGTAAAGCTTCGCTTCCAGCTGCTCTCGCGTGAGCACGCGTCCTGCGTTCAGCATGAATTCGCGCAGTACGTCGAATTCACGAGCGGACAACTCCACAGGCCGCCCCCGCAGACGCACTTCGCGCGTCGCCATGTCCAGCGTGACGTCGCCCGCCCTAAGCGAGCCGGAGGGGACTCCTTGAGCGCGCCGAATTAGCGCCCTGAGCCGCGCCGCAAGCTCTGCGACTGCCACGGGTTTGATGACGTAGTCGTCCGCGCCGAGGTCGAGACCCTTGATGCGCTCCTCGAGCGTATCGCGCGCCGTGAGCACCAGCACCGGCGTTCGATCGCGCCTTCCTCGCAGCCACTGCAAGAGCTCGAGCCCGCCGAGGCGCGGCAGACCCAGATCGAGCACGACGCCGGCGAACTGTTCGGTCTCGAGCGCGGCGCGCGCGGCTGCACCATCCTTGAACCAGTCCACGGCGAAGCCGGACTGTTGCAGACCCTCGCGCAACGCCGCGCCGAGTAGATCTTCATCCTCCGCCAGCAGGATCCTCATTCATTAATCGTCCACGGAATGCTCATGTAAAGACAAGCGCTTTGCATGGCTTGCATGGGCTGCGTGTGTCGAATCCGTTCCCGCGGGCAGCACCAGAGCGCCGCCGGACAGCATCGTCGCCGCCCAGAAGCCCACGATGCCCGTCAGCATCAGCACGCCGACCACGGCCGCGTTCCTGACGTTCTCGGACACGCCCGCGAGCGCCTTATAACCGGTGATCATCGACCGGGCGAGGTTCTGTCGCTCGACGACGGTGCTGACGATCACGCCCGCCACATGGATGAGCACCATCAGCAACCAGACGTTGGCGACGATCTCATGCACCTCCTCCATACCCTCCCCGCCGATCTCGTTGAAATTGAACCAGCCGGTGAAGGCCGTGATGGGAGCCAGCAACAGCATCAGCCAGATGGCCCAGCTCCCGGCGGGCGTGTGTCCGACGTGTTCAGGGACCTCTCGGCGCACCAGACCCCGAAGATGACCGAAGACCGCGCGAGGACCGAACGCAAAAGAGTTGAAACGCGCGTAACGCGTACCGATGAAGCCCCACAACAGGCGAAATAGGGTCAGTGCGAGCACGGTGTAACCGAACATCACATGCAGATGCCGCACGCGCTCGGATTCGGCGAGCAGATACGCGCCGAAAAACGAGAACGCCAGCGCCCAGTGAAAAACCCGCGTAGGCAGGTCCCATACACGCCGCCTGACGACTGTTTCATTGCTCATTGCATTGCCTCACTTGGAAAGCTTCAGAGAATGCTCGCCGAACCGCCCGGCCTCCGCATCGCGGTGACATGCGACGCAGTTCGATGCGCTGCGCACCTTCGGGCTGCGCCATTTAGCCGGCGAGAGTTCGTCATGCTCATGGATGAACCAGCGGGTCTCAGTGATGCGCAGTGCAGGCGGCCCCCGCCCCGCCTGCTTCGGCGTACGCGCAACCGACGCCAGATATCGACGCACGCTTGCGGCGGTCGATTCATCGAGACTTGCGTCCGCACCAAAGTGATCGCCCAACGTGCGCATGATCTCGTCCCACGATGCCTGCGGCAGCAGACGAGCCGGGTACGACACATGACAACCACCACACTCCTCGCGCCAGGTCTGCTGATCCGCCAAGACGGCGGGCTCGGCTGCGCTCGCAGCGCTCGACCAGGCCGCGATCAGCAGGACCGACCCGAAAAGACATGCACGTGAATCCCTCAACCTGCTCATGGACGACCTGCGCGGTTGAGAGACAATAAGTAGGTGAGCAAGTCGCCCTTCTCCACGACCGTGCACTCGCGCTTGAGCACGTCCTTGCAGTTGCGGCGAACCCATTTCTCGACCTTCGCGGCATCGCTGAAGCGCGCGGGATTGGCAAGCGGCGAGAGCGGCTTGATGGCCTTGTTCGTGATGGCGTGCCGACCGGCATTGCTCGGGTCGTCGCTGTGACATGTGCTGCAACTCCAGTCGGAGGCTTGCTTGAAATACAGCGCTCTACCCCGCTCGGCCGAGAAATCCGTGAATCCTTTCGAGGCGGTCAGCGCCTCCGCCCGCCAGCTCTCCAGCAGGTCGGCGGGCGCAGCGCTGAGGGACCCCGCAACCATCGCGCCG
>DATAFY010000374.1:0-22096 GCA_036257205.1 Steroidobacter sp.
GCTCAAGGCGAAATTTTTCGCTGAACTGCGTCCGGGAGCGCGGGTCGTTTCTCACGACTTCGACATGGGGCCTGACTGGCCGGCCGATGAGTACGTGAAGCTCGGGCAGCACGGCATGTATCTGTGGATCATGCCGACATACGCGGAGCGGCCGGCTGCGCAGTCCAGAACAGGCAAAGCGGATAGCGGATAAGCGGATAGCGGGTAGGGCAGAGGCGTCGTACTTGGTTTCCCCAACGCCGATCGAGCGATCCCTTTGGATGCAGGCCGTGCATACGGCGACTCACAACGCGTCTGGGCGTCGTGTGCGAAGGATCGCTAGAACGACGGCGCCGCTCGCCGCCAGTGCAAGCGCGACGAAGCCGGCGTTTTCGGACTGCGCATGCACGACGCTTGAATACAAAAGATAGGCGCACGTTAAGACGAAGATGAAGGGAAGCACTGGATAAAGCGGTGTGCGAAATGGACGCGCCGCGTGAGGTTCCTTTCGGCGCAGCACGAACAAGGCCGCTCCGATCAGCATGAAAAAAAACCAGAAGACCGGCGCGGTGAACTCCACCATCGTAGCAAAGCCGTTCTTTTCGAGAGCGCCAAACGCGATCAAGCCGATTGCGATCAGCGCCTGCACGATGAAGCCGGCTACGGGCGTGCTGCGCTCTGCCTGCCAACCCGCCATGAAACGAAACACGGGCCAGTCCTGCGCCACGGCGTAATTGCTGCGCGCACCAACAATCATCGTCGAGTTCATGGACGTCAACGATGAGATCGCCACCGCGACGCCGATCAGCTGGCCGCCCCACGGGCCGATGGCGCGTTCGACCACGTCGACGCCTACCGCGTGCGCGCGGCTTAGCGCATCGAAGCCCAATCCGTGAAGCACGCCTAAAACGAACGCCAGGTAGACGGTCGTGATGATTGCGATCGACAGCACGAGCGTGCGCACGATCGCACGTTCGCCGCCGCGCACTTCGGCGGATACATACGCCGCTTCGTTCCAGCCCCCGTACGTCAGCAGCACGAAGACCATGGCGAGGCCGAACGCTCCTGCGCCGTGTTCAGTGGAGGGCGCGTCCTCGACAGGCGTCGGGCTCAGCGTCGTTCCGGCCGCTGCGACGAATAGAACGCCTGCGATCTCCAGCACTGCGAGCGCGTTTTGCATTCGCGAGGAGCCGCGCAAGCCGATGAGGTTGATCGTGGTGAGCAGGACGACGGCGAGCGTTGCGTAAATCGCCGATGAGAAGCGGCCGAAGCTGTACAAGCGGCTCAGGTAATCGCCAAGGATGAATCCGAGCAGCGCAATAGAACCCGTGGTAATGACCATGCTGCGGGCCCAGGCGAACATGAAACTGACGGAACGGCCATAAGCGCGGGTCAAAAAAGTGTAGTCGCCGCCGGCGCTCGGAAATGCGGTCGACAGTTCGGCGTACGTCAGGGCGCCCACCAGCGAGAGCAGTCCTCCCAGAACCCATGCCGCCAGCATGAGCGGGGCCGATCCGATAATGTTCGCGACCAGCGCCGGCGTCTGGAAGATCCCCGCGCCGATGACGATGCCCACCGTGATCATCACGGCGTCAAAGATCGACAGGACGGCTCTTGGAGCGGCGGCGTTGTGATGCGTAGTGTCTGGCATCCTGCTGGCGGCTCGCGTATGCGCGCAGTTTGAGTTCATCCCCCGCGGCGAACCATCGGTTGCTCCTGCATTTCGGCTCTTTCCGTTCCTTGTTCCACTCGGCGCGAGGTGCGGTTCGCCTCAATGTTTAAGTGCGACGGCCGACAAAGTTTGCGGTCTTGCCGCCGCGGGTGACGCGCGCTTCGATGCGATCGCCGTTGGCCCGTCCTTCGACGCGCGTTGCGCCGCCTTTTTCCGGGAAGCTGAAAGCGATCTCGCTCCCGTTCAGCTTCGCATCCATCAGCTGATCATTCCCTGCTGAACCGGAGATCTCTTGGAACGCTTGCTGGAGACGCACGGTGAAGCGATCTTTACGATTTCCTTCCCGTCGAAATGTCCATGCGCCGTCCACCTTGGCGGGCACGATCCACAAATAGGCCTGCCCGTCCTCAGTCGTTGAGCGCTCGTCGGGCTCCCAGTCGTCCATCAAAAAAGAGTGGGACACGACGCGTGTTCCCGGCTTCATACGCAGGATCGTCGGGCGCAACCGCATGTTGAGTTCAGGAAGCAGGTACAGCGTGATCACCGTCGCATCGCTGAAATCGGTCTCGAAGATGTCGCCTTGTACGATCCGTACGCGATCAGAAACGCCGTCCGCTTTCGCCAGACATTGGCCCAGTCTCGCCATTTCCGCGTTGTACTCAACGCCGACCGCACGCGCCCCGAAGTGCTTCGCGGCGGCGATCGCAATCTTGCCGTCCCCTGCGCCCAGATCGTAAACGAGATCTGTGGGCCGCACCCCCGCCATCGTCAGCATGCGCATGACTAGCGCATCGCTCGTCGGCACCCAAATCACGTCTTTGCCGGACTGCCCGGTTTGCGGTTTGAAGTCTCGTTCGCAGTCCTCGCGAGCGTCGCTGTACACAGCGCCGGCCGCGAGGACCCAAGCAAGCAAGGCGCCCATCTGCACCACGGATCGTATGAAGAGTCTGCGCTTGAGCACCGTAGTTCTCCTGATCCAACCCAAGCTGCGGGCGTCGCAACATCCAGATCCCGAGACGCTGGATCGGGCTGAACGTGTCGGAGCTGAGGAAAGTTCGCAAGGCGCCGCAAACGTTGCGGGCAGGTCCAGCCTTCAGAACGGTTCCGCATCGAAACGGGCCCTATCTGGCGTCGTGAAAAGGAACTGGTCGTGCGCGCCGGGCATTGACGATCGATTGCGGTCGTCCTCATCCCGGCGTGTTCCCGGCATCGGAAATAAGGGCATGCGCCTCGAAACAAGAACCGTTCATTCCCAGCTCTCTTCGCCGCACGCAGCTTCGCTCCCTTCTTCCTGGGGGGGGCGCCCGAGCCGCGGTTGCGCCCCTCGCGTGCTTCTGTTGACGTCCGGTCTTGGACTCGGCCATGTACGTGCGGCGCAGGCGCTGGAAGCTGCGCTCGAAGGCGCAGCCGCCGTGCAGACGCTCGATCTCTGGTCGCTCATGAATCCCGGAGTCGCCGCAGCCGTGCACCAGACGTATTTGAGTCTTGTGCAGAGCCACCCCGAGCTCTACGAGCGGCTCTATCGGTTGGACGAACAGACTTGGAGACAGATCCTCGAAAGCGAGAACGGTCTGCCGCCCGCCGTCCTCGAAGTGCTGGAGCTGATCTCGGGCATTGCGGCGCAGGCGGGGTCCAATGCGCCTCGGGGCGGGCGTTACGCCTCCGACCGCATGCTCCTGTCCTTATTGTGCGCCGCCTTGCCGTATGATCGCGGAAGTCTCGCGGGCAACGGAGTGCGCGCGCGCCTTGCGGTCATGAAGTGGACGTGGCAACGGTTGATTCGACGCCTTGAGCCTATGATCAGGCGTTTTGCGCCGGACGTTGTCATCAGTACACAAATGATCCCCGCAGCGATGGCGTCCTATCTGCGAGTGCGGCGTAAGGCTGCGGCCCCGATCGTAGGCGTAATGACCGACTTCGGCGTGCATGACTTCTGGAAGCAGCGCGGCATCGACTGGTACTGCGTAGCGCATGAGTCAATCAGCGCCGATGTGCGCACGGTCTTTCCCCACGCTCAGGAACTCGCGACAGGCGCGCCGCTGATGCCGCCGTTCGCGAATCCTCTGCCCCGAACTGAGGCTCGAGCTCGGCTGGGCTTGCCGCAGGATGCGCCCGTCGTGCTGGTCCAGGGCGGCGGACTCGGGCTGAGCGTAGACGCTGCGGCGCGCGCGGTGCTCGACGCGCGGGGGGCTGCGCACGTGATCGTAATGTCCGGGTGCAATGCGAACGCGCGGGCCGCGCTCAAGATGCTGGCCGGCAGACGTCCGGAACGCCTGACTGTTTGCGATTGGACCGATCAGATCGACGTGTATTTGCGGGCTTGCGACCTCGTCGTCGGCAAGCCAGGCGGGATCAGCGTAGCTGAAGCGCTCGCGTGCGGGCGACCCTTGCTCGCGACGCGTTCGCTTGGAGGGCAAGAAGGGTTCAACGTCGACTTCCTGGAGCGCAACGGCGTCGGCGGTCTTGTGGGGGATAAGGAACTGTCTTTCCGTGTGGAAGCAATGCTCAGTGATCGCCCAGCGCTCGAGCATATGCAGCGCCGCGCCTGGAGCCTCGGGAAGCGGAACGGCGCCGCCAGCATCGCCGCGCTGGCGTTGGAGCTCGCCTCGACGCGCCTGTCGCTTGCACTCAAATGATCCTGCATAGGTTCGCGCACAAGATCCTGGTTCTACTCGATGGTTGGTATTACCGGCGTTATCGCCTGCGCACGCTTGGACCGGTGCTGTACTTGGGGCGCGGCCGGTATCGCGGACCGGAGCTGCAGTTCGCCGACGGCACGGTTCTCAGAGACAATGACCCGATCGGACGTCTGCATTTCAACAACTCGAGCATCGCGGCTCTTGGCGAGGGATCCATGCACCGTGTGGGCTTCCGCTTCGCCAAGTTGATGCGCGAGTCGCTTCATACTCTCGCCCAGGCGGCGCACTCCGATCCGGCGCTGCGCGACATCTGCGTATTCCAGGGCGTTACGTGGATTCCGGCGCACGGCAAAGTGGTGGGATTCGTGAGCACGCCCCTGCCCAGGAACTGGAAGACTCGGCTGCTCGCCGGCCATTTCAGGTTGCTCACGTGGGTGTTCGCGCCTGCGGCCAAGATTCGCTCCCGAGAGCAGGCGGAGCCCCGTTTGTATTGGCTGACGCGCGCGGCTCTCATGGAGAATCTGCGCAAGCTGAAGAGCGAGAAAACGGGCGGCCCGCCGACTCAGACTTCAGAAGCGTAGACCGTCGCACCTGCGAGGCCGCGTTCGCGAACGGGAGAGGAGAGCAGCAGCGGATCGGCGAGACGCGTGTTGCTCGCCAAAGGTTTTGTGTCTCGCGTTTCAAATCGAAGCCCATGATCGATGCGACGCCCCCCATCTACCTGACTTTCGACGACGGCCCGGATCCGCAATGGACGCCGCGTATTCTCGATCTGCTGAGCGCCGCTGATGCGCGCGCGACGTTCTTTGTAATTGGTGAATTCGTGCGGCGTCGCCCAGAACTTGCAAGACGCATCGTGCGCGAAGGTCATGCGCTGGGTAATCACACCTACAGCCACAAGCACCCCTGGGCGATCATGTCGCGGACCGCGCGCGCTGAAGTGCGCAATGGCGCGGGCGCGGTGTGTGATGCGGTCGGGACGGCCCCAGCCTATTTTCGTCCACCGCACGGGCGTCGACGGGCAAGCATGATCCAAGAAGCGCGCAGATTGGGGGAGGGGATCGTCATGTGGGACGTGAGCGCGATCGATTGGGGGCCGCTCGGCAGCGCGGATCGGATCGCCCGACGGCTTTCCAGGTTGAAGCCGCGCGACATCGTCCTGATGCACGACGGGCGTAATCGTCGCAATCGCCCGGATGAACTGATGCACGTATTGCCGGTATTTCTGGGGAGTCTGCGTGAACGCGGTCTGCGACCCGAGCTGTTGCCGAATCAGGCCAAGGTCTGCGACATGTAGCCAGACGGTTTGCGGCCTGGATGGACATGGCGTCTGCTGAGTCGGGGCCAATCTCAATCTACCGACGTTTATGCGCCGTCCACAGTAAAACGAGACGCAGCGCACAATTGTGAGGGCCGCCACAAGACCCGGCCGCGCCCGGCTGGCACATTTAGTCGCTCTAGTCGGTCGCAGGTCGTGATGGGCGCACGCCGGTGAATTCGAACGACTTTAGGGGGAATGCTGGGACGCAGGGCGGCTGGCATGCGTATCGGCCCGGTATGGCCGTGCGCGTAGCGATCGGGTTTGCCGGCGTCGCGCTCACGATCATATCCGCGAACTACGTGACCCAGCAGATCGCGCAGGATGCGCGCGAACGCGTTCGACAGCTGCTCGTGCAGCATGAGCCTCTCGTGCGCGCCACCGAGTCTCTCGCCGCCGCGGCTTCTCTTTACGAGCGCGTCGTCATCGATCAATCCGAAAGTGCGGTCCGCAATCCGCAGGAAGTCGAACGCGCGGTCGGTCGGATGCAGGACGCCGCGGCCGATTACGCGACCTCGGCGCGCCAGTTTCCCGGCCGCACCCCCTCGGATTTCGAGGGACGTCTGCACGAATTCGAGAGGCTCGGCGCCGAGCTGTTGCGCCACAAGGAATCGCGCAACGCGCGGTTGCGCGATTACTGGACCCGCTTTGAAGAACTGGAAACGAGTCTCAACGCTCCTCAGAATCGTGCGGCGCGCTTTGCCGGCGCGGTTCTCGCCAGTGAACGACTGATGGAGCTGTCGCGAATGTTGAGCTCCGTGCGTGAGCGCGTGAGCGCAGCCGCAAGCGTCGCCACGCCTCGTGCGGCGCAGCGCATCATCGGCGCCGAGAACGCGTTTCGAGGCTATCTGCAGCAGCACTCGCCGGAGCTCGCGAGGCTGCACGGTCAGCAGTGGCTTGCCGATCTGGCCGGGCGCTTTGCCGCCCTGGTGCGCGCACGACGCGCTGTGTTCGGAGCGATCGAAGATTTCGACGAACGCGCCGCACTCTTTCGCGATCACAGCGCCGAGCTGTCCGGCGTCATAGTGACGCAATTGGTGGAGCCGGCGCGGCGCGCGCTTGCAGATGCGGACCGACTCGCGGTCCGCGCTTCTGAGAAAGCCGACCGACAGCTGATCTGGGCAAGCTTGGCGGCGCTGCTGCTGCTGCTCGCGATCGCGTTCTTCACGGTGACGAGCGTTACAGCGCCGGTGCGGCGCTTGATCGACGCGACGCGCCGCCTGGCGGCAGGCGCGGTGCGCGCGCGCGTTCCGCGCGGCGGCTTGCGCGAGCTCGATGCGTTGGCCGAAGCATTCAATCAGATGGCGGAGAATCTGCAGAACGCGCAGAACCAAGTGCGCGCCCATCAACTCGAGCTCGAGATTAGGGTTGATGAGCGCACGCGCGAGCTCAATCATCTCGCCTATCACGACCCGCTCACGAACATGCCGAATCGTAGGCAGTTGTTCGCGCACCTTGAAGCAGCGATCGGAAGAGCCAAAGCGGGCGGCAGGGTGGCCGTGCTGTTCATCGATCTGGACAACTTCAAGACGATCAATGACAGCATGGGGCACGCTTTCGGGGACCGCGTGCTGCAGGCCGTCGGCGAGCGCCTGCACTTGAACGGCGTGTTCTCGCACTCCTTCAGCGCACGGCTGGGCGGCGATGAGTTCACCGTCGTGTGCGAGGACCTGCACGGCATCGCGGACGTTGAAAAACTGAACATCTCGGTGTTAGAGGAATTCCAGCGTTCCCTGTCCGTGCAAGGCCGTGAGCTGCGCATCAGCGTGAGCGTCGGCGCGAGTATCTACCCAGACCACGCCGACGATCCCCATGCCCTGCTGCGCGCGGCCGATGCTGCGCTGTTCCGCGCGAAAGAGCTTGGTCGCAACTGTTTCAGTCTGTTCGCGCCGGAGCTGCTGGAGGCTGCCTCATCCAGGTTCAGGCTCGAGCAGTCCCTGCGGCGTGCGGTCGAACGAGGCGAGTTTGAACTCGTGTACCAACCGGAAGTGTGCTTCGAGACGCTTGAAACGCATACCGTCGAGGCGCTGCTGCGCTGGAAGCAGCCGGACGGCGCGACGATCGCCCCCGCGGACTTCCTTGACGTCGCTGAGCAGAGCGGACTTATCAGCGACATCAGCGACTGGGCGCTGCGGACCGCGATCGCAGCGGCCTCCGCTTGGCAGAGCGGGCCGTGGCCAAAGGCGCGGGTTGCCGTGAACATCTCCTCGCAGCAGGTTCTGGGCGGCGATTTCGTCGAGCGCCTGCAGCGCCTGCTCAGGGAATACGACTTGCCTCCGCACTGTCTCGAGATCGAATTGACGGAGAACGTGCTGCAAACGGGCGCAACGACTATTGCAGCCCTGCATCGCTTGCGGGAGCTCGGCGTCAGCATCGCCCTGGATGATTTTGGGACGGGTTACTCTTCGCTGACCTCCCTCGAGCGCTTGCCGCTCACGCGCGTCAAGATCGACCGCAGTCTCATCGCGACGATTGACGGCGCGGGTCGATCGCCGGCCATCGTGCGCTCGATCATCGGGCTCTGCCGCAGTCTCGGTCTGCAGGTTACGGCCGAAGGCGTCGAGCGGCGCTCGCAACTGGGCTTCTTGCTGAACGACCGAGGCGTGCACGTACAGGGCTATTTGGTGTCGCGTCCCATCGATGTCGCAACGGTGCCTACGTTCTTGGCTCGAGCGCCTTTGCATATGCAGGAGCTCATGAGCGAGCTTCCAGCGCCGGCGTACGACATCGATCCCAACACCAGGCGATTGCGAAGGCTGCGCATCGCGCCTGCATCGTCGGGCGCAGAGGCGCCGAAGGCGCCTGCGGAGGAGTAGCTTTCATGCAGTCTGCGGGGCTGCGTTCAATCGCTGCTGGTCGATGAGCTTACAGTGCGCGCGGACCGCAGCGAACAGATCGGGTGACAGGCGGCAGAGAGGGTCACAACCCGCAATCGAGTGGCTTGCCTTTCCGTGCGTCACCCGCATGCAGAGGGCTAATCTGCGGATCGTCGTTCACTCCTTTGGAACGAGCGCTTCGCGTGTTTCGCGCAGCATCGTCTCGAGCTCTTCGAGTCGCTTTTTGACCTGGGCGAGCTCGTCATTCGAGAGCGATTGATAGCCGCGGCCGAACGGCCAGCCGTATCCCCAGCGGTAGGACGTGAGGTAGTGGGGACTGCCGCCGGCACGGACGCCTTGCAGCATGAGCCTGGCGACCTCCGGCTCCCCGACCCTTGCGACGCATTGTTCCAAAGCAAGATCCGCAGCCAAACGTTCCTGCTCGGCGCCGCCCTTCCAGTACGCCAGGTCGTGGCGAACGCAGCACTCGAGCCACAACGATTGGTCGGCGGGCCTTCCATCCGGGAATAAGCTGCAGCCGTCGGACGTGAAAGGTGCGATGTCGGCTGCGGACGAGGATGCAGCGGCCAATAGCAGCAGCGCAAGGAGGCGTCTCATGCAATCCCTCAAAGTTCGTGTTGTGATCCGTGAGTTAACACCAGGACCATGAACGCGATGAGGCCAAGACGAGGGCGCGGCGGAACAACGCGAACGAGCGCGTTCGGCCAGCACCACCAGCCCGCGACTCGACTACCAAGCGATGACGAACTGCACCCGAAGAATGCATGGACGCTCTCGCCTACCCAACCAGGTCGCCTGCGGTACATTGTTCGGCTCTCCATAGCGGCGCCAGCAGGGCTGCACACAGTGATAGAAAAGTTTCCTCTCCTGGTCCGAACGCATTCAAGCGGTCGCTCATTGCTGCTCCTCAGCCGGACGGTTGAATGCACCGGTCGGCAAACGAACCTGCGCTCAGGCCAAGAGCCCCGGGTCAGCGAAGCGCAGGGGGCAGTTGCTGAGCTGCGGGCTCATCGCTGGCCAAGAACGGTCGCGCCGCTAAGCGGGGCGATGCGCGCCAGCCAGGCGTCCGCACGTTGCGGGTCGCCGGTGCGCAGCCATCCGAACACAACGTTGTGCCACAAGATGCGTTGGACGTAGTTGCGCGTCTCGTTGTAGGGGATGTTTTCAATCCATACATCCGGGTCGAGGGGCCGTGCGGGCAACCAGCGCGCTGCGGCGCGCGTTCCTGCGTTGTAGCCCGCGAGCGCAACCACGATCTGTCCGTTGAAGCGGTCGATGAGTTCGCGCAGGTGCGCGGCGCCAAGCGGCACGTTGATGTCCGCGTCGAACAACTCGTCCGACGCGGGCGTCGGACGACTCCAGGAGCGCGCGGTGCGACGCGCGGTCTCGGGCATCATCTGCAGCAGACCGCGTGCGCCGGCGGCGGACACGGCGTCCATGCGGTACAGGCTCTCCTGGCGCATCACGCTGTAGATCAAAACAGGCTCGAGCCCGGACAGCTTAGCTGCTTTGCGCACCTCCCGCTCAAAAGGCGAGGGGTACAGGAGCTCGTAGTCGTTGAAGACGCGCAGTTGGGTAGCCGTTGTGATCGCCTGGTCGTACCACCGCCACTGCATGGCGAGATGCACGAGCTGGCGGCGAACGTCCGGCGGCGCTCGCTCCAGACCCTGGCGCCACTCGGATTCCGCGAGGTGCGGGAGTTGGCAGCGGAAAAGTTCGCGCGCTCGCGCCAATTCGGGCAATTCGCCGATTTCTCTCAATACGACCGGATCGCGCACGAGTTTTTCGGGGTGTGGGACGACAGACTGCTTGAGGCGGGCCGCCGCCATGAGAGAGTAGAAATTGTCATCGAGAAGGACGGATTGATAGATCTGCTCGGCGAGCTTAGCGTCCCCTGCGCGTTCAGCGGCCCGGGCTGTCCAATACCGCCAGCGCGGCTGCTTGCGTTGTTCGGCGGACATGGAGGCGATGGAGTCGGCGGCCAGCTTCCACTCGCCCGCCCACAAGGCGGCGCGCGTGCGCCATTCGAGCGCGTAATCGTCGAGATCCTTCGCATGGACGCGCGCGAAGTATTCGAGCGCCTCAGGCCGCCGGTCCCAGGCGAGTGCGAGTGCAACGGCGAGCGCGTATGGGCTCGCCGCTTCGCCCGTCAGGCGGCGTGAGCGAGTGAACACGTCGTATCGCAGCATCGCTGCGTCGCGGTTGGTGCGCGCGAGGCGCGACCAGCCCGCGAGGAGCGCGTCAGGGGCGAGCGGCGTTTTGGGCGCTGCGATCAGCGCGTCTATCTCGCGCTTGGGGTCTTCGAGCAGCGCCGCCCACGACAGCAGCGGCGCTGCGCGCTCGGCGGTGAGACGGGCGGCAATCTGACGGGCGAAAGACGGGTTGTTCTCCTCGAGCGCCCGCCGCACGCGCTGCTCAATTAACTCCGGCGGCAGCGCGTTCTGGACGCGCAGCCATTCGAACGCGCGTTCACAGTCCGGCAAGCTGCGCGGCATGAGCCATTGCCGCAGGATCTGCGGGGCGAGATTGGCTGTCCGACTAAGCTCGATGCGTGCAGCGAAGCTCTGGCAGCGCAGCGAATCGTCGGCGATGTTCTCGCGGTACTGCTCCAGAAACATCGCCCACTGGGCGCGTTCGGCCAGACTCGCGAGCCACACGCGACGCAATGCGCGACCGACGGGATCTGCCTCGTACTGGGCCGTGAACATCTGGGCGCGCTGGTCTAAGGACGCGTTCTCGAGGACTCCCGTGGACAGCGCGCGGCGAATCCGGGCGGCCTGCAGATAGGGGTAGAGCGGGTAGGTTCGGAGCTCTTCGGAATCCGCCGCCTGCGATTGATCAAGCGGATCGCTTGACGCATCCACCAGTTCATAGGCGCGCTGGAACGCCGCGCGGGCTTGTGCGAACGGCTCTGCTTCGCGCGCATGTGCTGCACTGAGGTACGCAAGCATGCTCCACAGCAGAACCGGGCGGAACACGCGAGTTCGGATCGAGCGACTTTCAATCATGCGAGGAGGGTAGCTGCAAGCCATGCAGCGGCGCCATCGTGGACGAACAACGACGCATCCAGGCGTAGTTCGCGTCGTTCTGTCAAGGCGAGCCAAGATCCGAACTGCCGAAGCAGCGCGGGCGCGACGGCTGTGTGATCGCGCTACACTTCGCCGACGGCCAGCGGTGTTGCGCGACTGGATGCGCGTCTGATGCTCCACGGGAAGCGCTCGCGGGTCGTCCGGTTCGAGCAACGCTGTAATGTCGCCCGTGAACTCGCCCGTCCCTCATATCCACGTGCGCTCGATCGAATGCTGTGAATCGCCGCTCGGCCCGCTGATCACGGCTGCGACGGCCGAAGCGGTCTGTTCGCTGCAGTTTTGCGAGCCGACGGACCTCGAAGCGGCCTTGAGCGCATTGCGACGCACGCACGCGGCATCCTTGGTTGCAGGAAGCAATGCGCATCTCGCGCGCTTGCACGCGCAGCTTGCGCAGTATTTTGCCGGTCTGCGGCGCACGTTCGACGTGCCGCTCGTGTACGGCGGTTCGCCCTTTCAGCGGCAGGTTTGGGCGATGTTGCTGCGCATCCCCTATGGAGCCGCGTGGTCGTATCTCGAGGTGGCGAAGAGGCTGGGTGATGCGCAGGCCACCCGCGCAGTGGGCGCCGCAAACGGGGCCAATCCGATTGCTATCGTCATTCCTTGTCATCGCGTCGTGAACGCCGACGGCAAACTCGGAGGCTACGGCGGCGGCTTTTGGCGCAAGCGATTTCTGCTGGATCTGGAACTCGGGCAGGGTGCGCTGGGTCTGTAATCATTCCTGTGAGCGGATCGCAGGCGACTCGCCCGCGTGAGCGGCTAGTCGGCCGCCGCCGCTCCCTAGTAGCATCGAGAGCAACTTTTTTTGTAATGGAGTCGCCATGTCGAGCCGTCGTTCGTTGCTGGCCCGCGTAGTTCTTGCGCTGTTGACGGGGCTCCTCGCAGCAGGCTGTGCGTCAACAGGCGCGCCCAACACCCGGATCGATTACGACAAGTCCGTCGACTTCTCTGTGTACCGGACTTTCGGTTTCCCGGCAGAGACGGGTACCGATCGCGGAGGCTATTCGACCTTGGCGACCAGCTATTTCAAGAGCGCCGTGACGACGGCGATGGAAGCCCGCGGGTACAAGTACACCGAGGAGCATCCGGATCTGCTCGTCAACTTCTTCATGAATACGCGCGAGCGCACGCAGTTGCGGCCCGGCATGGATGCATCGCTCGGCTACGGCTACTATGGCTACCGCTACGGACTATATAACGCTTGGCCGATGTACGACGAAGATCGCATGGCGACGTACAAAGTCGGCACGATCAATCTCGACATCATCGATGCCGAAAAGAAGCAGCTGGTCTGGGAGGGCGTTTCAGAAGGTCGTGTAAGCGAAGAGATCATGGCGAATCCAAAGGTCGCTGTGAACGCCGCGGTGACCGTGCTGATGCGTCAGTATCCGGGCAGGCCGAACATGTGACCGCAGGGTTGCGCTCACGATTGCTCGGGCGCCGGCTTGCTCCTAAAGCAGTGCGTCAATTAATAGCTCGAGGCGTTCCCTCGCGAGGGAGCTAGCCTAATCCAGCTGGAAGACGGGCCTGGAACTCGCCCGCCCGCCGCGCTGTTGAGTGGGACGCGCTTCCGGAGCGACGCTGGAGACACGATGCCGACGCCCGACCCGCATGCGATCGCAGTGATGGCGCTGACGGTCGCGGCGCTGTATCTGTTTTCGCGCGAATCTATTCCGATCCAAACCTCGAGCCTGCTGGTCGTCGCCGTGCTCGCGATCGGCTTCAGTCTGTTCCCTTACGAAGTGAATGGACAGTCTCTCGATCCGCTCAGGTTCTTTGGCGGCTTCGCGAACGAAGCGCTGATCGCCATCTGTGCGCTGATGATGGCCGGTCAGGCGCTGATTGCGACCCGCGCCTTGACGCCCATCGGCCGAGTGGTCGGCCAGATCTGGAAAGTCAGTCCGCTCCTCGCAATGGGGGCGGTGCTTCTCATCACGGCCGTGACCAGCGCATTCATGAACAACACGCCGCAGGTCGTCGTGATGATTCCCATTCTGACGGCCGTCGCCCTGCGGTCCGGCGCCGCTCCTTCCAAATTGCTTATGCCGATGACCTTTTCGGCCCAGATCGGAGGGATGGGCACGCCGATAGGGACATCGCTGAATTTGCTCGTCATCGGGGGCGCTGCATCACTTGGCGTCCAGCGCTTCGAGATGTTCGATTTCATCGCGCCAGCGGCCCTCGCGGCGAGCATCGGCTTGATTTATCTGTGGCTCGTCGCGCCCAGACTGTTGCCGGATAGACCAGTTCCGTACGCTGACGCCTCGCCTCGCGTATTCGAGGCTCACCTGCATCTGTCGGAGGACGGCGCCGCGACGGGACTTACGCTCGCCCAGGCAAAGAAGCTGACTGCCGGCGAGATGATTGTCCGGGCGGTCTTGCGGGCGCCGGAGCTGTCCATTTCGCCGCTCCCTGATGTGACGCTGCGCCCTGGAGATCAGCTCGTCGTGCGAGATACGTCCGAGCGTCTGATGGAGTTCGCTCAGACCCTGGGCGCAAAACTGTATTCGGGCGACGCGCCGGTGGACGCCGCGCACCCGCTCACCGCGAAAGATCAGCAGATGGCCGAGCTTGTGCTTACCCCGTCTTCTTCCCTACGCGGCCGCACGCTTGCCCAAGTGAATTTCGACTGGCGTTACCAGCTGATTCCTCTCGCCATCCATCGGCCCGGCGAACCGGCCGCTCTGGGAAACAAGACGGCATTGCGCGACGCGCCGCTCGGAGTAGGGGACGTGCTCCTGGTGCAGGGGCCTGCCGAACAGATCGCTGCATTGAAGCGTCGCAGCGAATTGATGGTGCTGGATGCAACGGCCGAGGTGCCGCTGACGTCCAAGGCGCCGCTCGCGCTCGCAATCATGGCCGCCGTCGTGACTGTCGCATCGCTGCGCATTGCGCCGATCGCCATCGCAGCGATCTGCGGCGTGCTTCTGATGGTGATGACCGGCTGCCTGAAATGGCGCGAGGCCACGCGCGCCCTGGATGCGTCTATGATCTTGCTCACAGTCGCCAGTCTAGCGCTGAGCGTCGCATTGACGACCACCGGCGGCGCGACGTTCATTGCTGGATTGCTGGTTGCGGCGAGCGGCAGCCTGCCGCCTTTCGGCGTGCTGAGCGCAACGATTCTGCTGATGGCGGTATTGAGCAACGTGATCTCGAACAGCGCGGCCGCAGTGATCGGCACGCCCATTGCGGTCGAGCTTGCGCGCCAGCTGGGGTTGGCGCCGCAGGCCTTCGTTCTGGCGGTGCTCTTCGGGGTGAATATGGGGTACGCAACGCCGCTCGCGGACAACTGCAATCTGCTCGTCTACAGCGCCGGCGGTTACGCGTTTCGGGACTTTCTGCGCGCGGGAGTTCCATTGGCAATCTTGATGTGGCTGGCGTTCAGTTGGATCCTGCCGCAGTTCTATCCACTGACGAGCACGACCGTCGCTCAATGAAGTCGTACAAGCGTGCGGCGCTTGTGCGGCCAAGCCGTCGCTGGAATCTAGATTCATGACCCTTTTTTGTGGACAGCCTGCATATGCCCGTCGCGCAAACGCTCTCGATTCGTGAAGCTCGCCGCATTGCGCTCGCCACACAGCAGTTCGTTCCGTCGGGCGCCGCACCTAGGAATCTGCGGGCGTTCACGAGTCTGGTGCGCAGGTTGGGCGTGTTGCAGATGGATTCTGTGAACGTTCTGGTCCGTTCGCACTACTTGCCCGTGTTCTCGCGGCGCGGAGGTTATGATTTGGCGCTGCTCGACCGAGCGGCGTATGAGTCTGATCGAACGCTGTTCGAGTATTGGGGGCACGAATCTTCGCTGCTGCCGATCGAAATGCATCCATTGTTTCGCTGGCGCATGGACGGGGCCAGGAAAGGGGAGGGTACGTGGGGTCGGCTGCGGCGGTACGCGACGGAGCACAAGGCGCTCGTGGCGAACGTTCTTGCTCAGATCCGCGAGCGCGGAGCGCTTGGCGCCGGTGAACTCGAAGGAGCCGGTCGCTCGAGCGGCGCATGGTGGGGTTGGAGCCAGGGCAAGGAAATTTTGGAGTGGCTATTCTGGACAGGCGCCGTGACCACTGCGCGCCGACGCAATTTTGAACGCCTGTACGATCTCCCGGAACGGGTCCTGCCCGCGCACATTCGCAACGCACCTGCGCCCTCGAGGGATGAGGCGCATCGCGCGCTGCTGACGATCGCAGCGCGCGCCCTCGGCGTCGCCGCCGTTCGGGATCTGCGGGACTACTTTCGTCTGCCGACGTGCGAGGTCAATGAGCGGGTCCTGGAGCTGGTGGAAGCGGGTGTGCTCGAGCCAGTAAAGGTGGAGGGCTGGAAGCAGGTCGCCTATTTGAGCGCAGCGGCGCAGCCGTTGCGCGGCGAGCCGAGCGCGTTGCTGTCCCCCTTTGATTCGCTGATCTGGGATCGGACGCGTACGGAGCGTCTGTTCAATTTTCGGTTCCGGCTCGAAATCTACACGCCCGCGCACAAGCGCGAGCACGGCTATTACGTGTTGCCGTTTCTACTGGGTGAGCGGCTGGCGGCGCGGGTGGATCTCAAGGCAGACCGCAAGCGCAGTCGCCTTCAGGTGCGGGGAGGGACGGTGGAACCGGGAGAATCGGCGAGTGAGGTCGCCGAGCCGCTTGCACTTCGTCTGGGCGAGATGGCGACATGGCTCGAGCTTGAGAACGTCGAGATCGCGTGCCGGCGCGGCGAGTTGATGCGCGCCCTACGCGCGCGGCGCATGAAGAATTGAACAAGTCATGCAGCTCAGCCCACGCCGTTCGACTTTACCGACCAGCCGAACGCGCAAATCACGAGAAACAGCACCATGTAAAACAGCAGCCCCATAGAGGACTCCGGATTCGACAGCCTCCCGACATAGAGACTCAGCGCCGAGACCGTCGGTTCCGAGCATGAATGTACACGTTTGCAGACAGTCCGACGTGCGGCTTGCGGCCTCGACCCACAGTTGATGCGTGAAAAATTGAAGCAAAACAAAAAGGCCGGCGACTGTCGCCGGCCTTCTTACGACCGCTGATCAGTTGCCGACTCGCGCGGTCAGTCTTCCATCAGAAAGCTGCGCAGTTGTTCGCTGCGGCTTGGATGACGCAGCTTGCGCAATGCCTTGGCTTCAATCTGGCGAATGCGCTCGCGCGTAACGTCAAACTGCTTCCCGACTTCCTCCAGCGTATGGTCGGTATTCATATCGATGCCGAACCGCATGCGAAGGACCTTGGCTTCGCGCGGCGTGAGGCCGGCGAGAACCGAGTGCGTCGTCTCACGCAGAGATTCCATGGTCGCCGAGTCGATCGGAGAGTCGACCGACGTATCCTCGATGAAATCCCCAAGATGCGAATCCTCGTCGTCCCCGATCGGCGTCTCCATCGAGATCGGCTCTTTCGCAATCTTGAGGACTCGACGCACTTTGTCCTCCGGCATTTCCATGCGCACGGCGAGTTCTTCCGGCGTCGGCTCGCGACCCATCTCCTGCAGCATCTGCCGCGAGATGCGATTGAGCTTGTTGATCGTCTCGATCATGTGCACCGGAATACGGATGGTGCGCGCCTGATCGGCGATAGAACGCGTGATCGCCTGGCGAATCCACCAGGTGGCGTAAGTCGAGAATTTGTAACCGCGGCGGTATTCGAATTTATCGACCGCCTTCATCAGGCCGATGTTGCCTTCCTGAATCAGGTCCAGGAACTGCAGACCGCGGTTCGTGTATTTCTTGGCAATCGAGATGACGAGACGTAGATTCGCCTCGACCATTTCCTTCTTCGCCCGGCGAGCCTTCGCCTCGCCGACCGCTACTTCGCGGTTGATTTCCTTCACTTCCGCGATCGTCAGATGCACGCGCTCTTCGAGCGCCTGCAGCTTCATCTGCGTCCTCTCGACGTCTTCACGCAGACGCGCGAGCGCGGCGGAATGCTTGCGCTTGGCCCGGATGTGTTTCTCCAGCCATTTAATATTCGTCTCGTTCTTTGGGAACGTCGTGATGAAATCCTTGCGCGGCATGCCGGCGTCGCGCACGCACAGCATCATCACCTGCTTTTCCAGGTTGCGAATTTCAGCGACGGTATCGCGCAGCTGCGCGATCAGCGCGTCAAACGTCTTCGGCGCGAGCTTAAGTTCCATGAACTCGCCGGCCAGCTTCTTGCGAAGCTTCTGCGTCTTCGGGTCCTTGACGCCCTTCTCGGCCATGGCCTTGAGGACCTGCGGATGCAGTTTCTGGATCGAAGCGAAGCGGCGTGCAGCCTCCTCCGGATCGGGGCCGGTTTCCAAAGTCTCCTCTTCGTCCGAACCTTCGCCGGCTTCCTCGTCTTCATCCGAGTCTGCATCGGCGGGCGCCGCCGCGGCGGTCAGCTTGGGATTAACGGGCGCGGCGATCTCATCGGGCGCATTCGGATCGATGAAGCCAACGATGATGTCGGCGAGACGCCCCTGCCCCGCTTTCACCTGCTCGTATTGATTGAGCATGAAGGTATAGGTCGCGGGATGAGCGGACAACGCCATACGGACGGCGTCGAGGCCCTCTTCGATGCGCTTAGCGATGCGGATCTCGCCTTCGCGAGTCAGCAGCTCGACCGTGCCCATCTCGCGCATATACATGCGCACGGGGTCTGTGGTGCGGCCGAATTCGGCGTCGACGGTTGCGAGCGCAGCGGCTGCTTCCTCGGCGGCTTCTTCGTCAACGACGACCGGCTCGTTCAACGGCAGGGCTTCGTTCTCCGGCGCCTTCTCGTACACCGGGATGCCCATGTCGTTAATCATGTTTACGATATCTTCGATCTGCTCGGGATCGACGATTTCGCTGGGCAGGTGGTCGTTCACCTCCACGTACGTCAGAAAGCCCTGTTCCTTGCCACGGGCGATCAGGAGCTTCAGTTGGGACTGACGCTCATCGGCGATCTGCGCCGGTTCCTTTTTTGCGGCCAAGGTTTTGCTCAAGATCGGGGCCCTCACAGTTCGGGGTGGGCGCGCTGGAAAAAGACCGCGCAGTTTACTTTGATCGGTAAGGGCGCGCTAGGTTCTATCGTCGGCCTCAGCGCGCTCGCCGGCATGGGTCGTGAGCAGCGTTTGCAATTCAGCCTTTTCCTCATCCGTCAAACCCTCGCGTCCGTGTTTGCTTAATAACTGCTCGCGTCGTCGGCCGGCTCCCTCCCTGGCGAGCTGGTGTACGGCGTCGGACAATTCGCGAGCCGCGCCCGCGGCGTCAGGGATCAGGCACTCCATAGCCGCCAGTTTGGCGAGATGCTCTACCTCGGGGCGGCCGCGCCAGCGTTCAAGCAAGGCCCCCGTGGTCGCACAAGGCCTGGCTTGCAGCTCCTGGAGCAGCTCGAGCAGCAGCGGTATCCCGGGTCTTTCAACCAAGGCGAGAGCGCCCGATTCCGTCACCGTGTGGGCGATTTCCGGGTAGTGAACCAGCAGGTGGATGCACTGGCGCAGGAGATTGCGCCTGAGCCCTGACTTGCCAGCCGGGACCGCGGACCTTGCGGCGGCAGGCGGGGGCTCAGGGGCGTTCACGGCGATTCCCATCCGCGACGGCTCCAACCCAACGAGCTTCGCGAGCTCATCGGCCAGCAGCTCGCGGTAGATGCCAGGCGGAATCCGTTCGATCAAAGGGCGCGCCAGTTCGCCGAGGCGGGCCCGGCCATCCACGGTCTGAAGGTCCGCCTGCGAGCTCAGATGGGACAAGAAGTATTCCGAAAGCGGCATGGCGCCGCTCAGGCGCTTCTCGAAGG
This sequence comes from Steroidobacter sp., assembly GCA_036257205.1. Lineage (GTDB taxonomy): Bacteria > Pseudomonadota > Gammaproteobacteria > Steroidobacterales > Steroidobacteraceae > Steroidobacter. The sequence goes on from DATAFY010000374.1 coordinate 19,253, forward strand.
CCTCAGCGCCCTCTGCGCCCACAAGCGAATCGGGGTCGTGGCCTTCGGGCAGGAAGAGGAACCGGATCTGTCGGCCCTCGCGCACCTGATTGAGCGAGTTTTCGAGCGCACGCCAAGCGGCTGCGCGCCCGGCCCGATCGCCGTCGAAGCAGAAAATCACTTCACTGCAAATGCGGAAGATGCGCGAGAGGTGCTCCGGCGTGGTCGCAGTACCTAAGGTCGCCGCTGCATACGTGATGCCGGCCTGATGAAGGCGGACGACGTCCATATAGCCTTCAACGACGACAATTCGCGTCAGGGTTCTCGACGCCTGCCGCGCCTCGTACAGCCCGTAGAGCTCCCGACCTTTGTGGAAGAGCTCGGTTTCCGGCGAGTTCAGGTACTTGGGTTCGCCCTTATCGAGCACGCGCCCGCCGAACGCGATCGTCCTCCCCCGCGCGTCCCGTATCGGAAACATGACGCGGTCGCGGAAGCGATCGTAGAAGCCCGGACTGCCTGCAGAGCCCGTTCTGCGCTCGCGTTCAATGATCAGGCCGACCTGCAGCAGCCGCATGCGTTCGGCGTCGGTTGACCCCAGTTCCGTGAGTACGCCGTCCCAGGCGTCCGGCGCATAGCCCAGACCGAAGCGAGCGGCCGTTTCGCCAGCAACCCCTCGACCTCTGAAGTACTCGCGCGCGCGTGGTGAGTTCTTCAGTCCGCGCCGGTAGTACTCGGCGGCCTCTTCGAGCATCCGGAACAGACCTTCCGAGGGGGCAGGGCGGGCGGTTTGCTGATGTTCGCGAGGGATCTCCAGCCCGGCGCGTGAGGCGAGTTCCTCCACCGCTTCCACGAAGCTCAGATGATCGTGCTCCATGAGAAAACCCAGCGCAGTGCCGTGCGCGCCGCAGCCGAAGCAGTGGTAGAACTGCTTCTCGGGCGCCACCGTGAACGACGGCGTCTTCTCACCGTGGAAGGGGCAGCATGCCTTGAATTCTTTCCCCTGCTTTTTCAGAGGCACGCGGCTGCCGATCACCTCGACGAGGTCGGTGCGCGCGATCAGTTCATCGATGAAGTGTTGCGGAATGCGTCCGGACACGGCGGTTTACGGGTTCCCTCTCTGGCCTGGGTGCTCGCCGGAACGGTTGCAAGAATAGGCCGTGCGCGCAAAACCTACTAGCGGCGGGGAACGGGGCCGCGCGCCGCGCGGTGGTTCATGCAAGGATCGTGCTTGCAGCGGCCCGGCAGTGCGCGGGCGGTGCGTCTCTCAGCCGCCGAGTTTCGCTTTCAGCTTACCGCTGACCGCGGCCATGTCGGCGCGCCCCTGCGCCTTCTGCTTCAGGACGGCCATGGCTTTGCCCATATCCTTGATTGATGTCGCCCCGGACTGGGCGATGCACTCACTGATCAGCGCATCAAGTTCGGCCTCCGACAGCTGAGCGGGCATATACGCATGCAGCAGCTCAATCTCCTTGTTCTCCTTCGCGACCAAGTCCTCGCGCCCGCCGGACTGAAACTGCGCGACCGATTCCTTGCGCGTCTTGATCATCTTTTCAATCACAGCCAGGACCTGCGCATCATCTAGAGTGATGCGTTCGTCCACTTCGCGCTGCTTGATGGCCGCGGTGATCATGCGGATCGTGCCAAGGCGTTCGCTGTCCTTGGCGCGCATGGCCGCCTTCATATCTTCAGTGATGCGATCTTTCAGTGACATGACCAGAGCGGGAAATGGGCTTGAGGTTGTAGGCCGACAAGAGGCCGGCAGGCGCTCCACGAAGACCGCCTACAGCCTACGCTCTACCGCCCCACTGTCAGTACTGGCGGGCCGTGCGGGGGCGACCGCTCACATCGCGCGTGATGCGCTTCATGTGGCGCTTCACCGCGGCGGCCTTCTTGCGTTTCCGTTCCTGCGTCGGCTTCTCGTAGAATTCGCGCCGCCGAAGCTCGGTCAACACCCCGGCCTTCTCGCAGGCGCGCTTGAAGCGCCGCAAGGCGGCATCGAAATACTCGTTTTCTCGAACGCGAACGCTCGGCATTGCTACCTCTATGACTTCTCGGGAATTTACCTGCCGACGTGTCCGGCGGGTTTTTGCGAGCGCGCCAGTTTACTGAGCCAGGGGTTGAAAATCAAAGATGCGTCCGTTAACGATGCGTGTGCTCGGGATCGAAACCTCGTGCGATGAAACAGCCGCGGCTGTGTACGACAGCGAGCGCGGCTTGCGGTCGCATCGCCTGTACAGCCAGGCCCCGATGCACGCTGCCTATGGCGGGGTGGTTCCGGAGCTGGCGTCTCGGGACCATGTCCGCAAGCTGCTGCCGCTTCTCGAGCAGGCGCTTGCCGATGCGGGACTCGGTCCGAAGCAGATCGATGGAATCGCCTACACCGCCGGTCCCGGTCTGGTCGGAGCGCTGTTGGTGGGCGCTTGCGTCGCGCGCAGCCTGGCCTTTGCCTGGGGCTGCCCGGCGCTTGGCGTACACCACTTGGAAGGCCACCTGCTCGCACCGATGCTGGAGCCCGAGGCCCCGACCTTCCCTTTTCTCGCGCTTCTGGTGTCCGGCGGACACACTTTGCTCGCGGAAGTGCGGGCGTTGGGCGAATACCGGATCATCGGATCCTCGGTAGATGACGCGGCCGGGGAGGCGTTCGACAAGACCGCCAAACATCTGGGTCTGCCGTACCCGGGTGGGCCTGCGCTCGCGAGATTGGCCGACCAGGGACGAGCAGGTCGATTCAAGTTTCCTCGCCCCATGCTGGATCGGCCTGGTCTCGACTTCAGCTTTAGCGGCCTGAAGACGGCCGTCGTAGTAGCCACACGCGGGTTGCAACTGGACGAACAGGCGCGCGCGGATGTGGCCTGCGAATTTCAG
>DATAFY010000378.1:0-12535 GCA_036257205.1 Steroidobacter sp.
GGATATTGGCGCGGCACGGCGCGTCCGAGAAAACCGGCGGGACGTTGATCCTGCAGGTAGTACGGTAGGTCAGGGCTGATGCCGCCCCACGACTCGAGTTGTGCTGCGGTGATCATGGAGCCTGGAACAGCGTTCGGCGCAACGCCGGCGGCGCGCACGCGTCCTGCCCAGAATGCCTGATCACCTGCGAACGGCAGTACGATCGACGGAACGCCTGCTGCTGCGGCCGCGTGCGTGGTGCCCGCTCCGCCGTGATGCATGACCATCGCGGTCCGTGGGAACAGCCACTGGTGCGGCGTGTTGCCGATCACATGGAAGTTCCGCAACAGCCGCGCCGCGTCGATGTCGCTCCAGCCCGGAAAGAAGAGCGCGCGGCGACCATCGATGCCGTCAATCAGGATGTCGAGTAAACGATCGGAATCGAAGCCGACCATGCTGCCAAACCCAACATAGATCGGCGGTGCACCGTCCGCCAGGAAGGTCTCTAGCTCAGCGGGAGGTTTCCAGTGGCTTGCCGGCAAGAATCAGGCGCCGCTGATTTCGATCTCGTCGGTCCAATCCGGCGGGCGGGGTACGATTCGCGGTGATATGCCGTAGACGATTGGGTAACCGCGCCACATTTTTCGGCGAGGCGCCTGCCCCAATTTCTTTCGCGCTGCATTGACGGCGCGGCGGAATGACCACCACAGCAGCGCATTGACGGCCGTATGAGTTGCGCGATTCAGGAAGCGGGGCAACTTCGAGGAGGGAAGCAGCACGGATGGAAAGTCCGCGGTCGGCGATAACGGCCAGAGCCCCACACCGATCGCCGGTCGGCCAAGATGTTCGCCGGCCGACAGGCCCACGTAACTGGCCAGACCCGAGTACACGATGCCATCGGCGTCGTGCGCGATATCGATGAGCTGCTCCATCCAGGAGGCGGTGTTCGTATTGGCGATGCGAGCCAGGGCTTTGGCAAGCTGCGTGACGTCGTTCTGTCCTTGCATGATCCTGCGGAAGCCAGCCTCAGTCATGCCGTCGGTTCTCATATCTCCAGGGATCTCGCGAAAGCGAAGGCCCAGGGTATTCGCAGCTCCGCTCGCGTCTGCGCTCGACAGAAGATGGCAGCGCTGTGTCGAAAGTTCGATATCCGTCCGAGCCGCTTCGATCGGCATGAGCATCCTTCGTTCACCCATCGGACAACGAACAATCCGTGGCGTTCGTAAAACGCATCGCCTTCGTCGATGACTAGCGTGATGACACCCCGGGCGTCAGTCTGGTCGCCTGAAACAGATCATCCGGCATGCGCGACAGTCCGGGCGATAGCCGCATCGCCTTCGAGATCTCGTCATAGCCGACGACAGGCCCAGCCGCGTGACAAGTTGATGCCGCAGTGGAAAGGGCTGGAATCGAGATAGACACTGACGCGCTTTAGGGCCTTAGTGCGAGGGCGTGTTCGCCACGGAACGGCAGGACTGCGCGCTTCACAGGAACGCGGGCGTTTGCTCGCGCGCTAAAGAGATGCATCGAGCGTGGAGAAATCTCATGCATGCCGAAGACCCGCGCCCTGATCCCTCGCGCCCATCCAGGCCGCTGGATCCGCCGCCGGAGCCGATCCCTCCGGCGCCTGATCCAGAGCGGCGGGACAGCGGCGGACAGTCCGTGATCCAACGACGGCGCTTTGGCCTCACATGGGGGCGTGGACGCGTCCCGCGGAGGTCGGCATCAGAACCGTGATTCGCTAGCGGCTCTGACCTGGGGGCTGTCGGCAATTTGTTGCCCGAAACGGTGTCCAAAAAAATTCTAGGCCAGCGCCAGTTGCTGTTGTCTTGCGCAGTTTGACCTGCACAGACAGCGCCCACGGCGTCTCGGAGCTCAGAAGACGCTTAATTGACTCGACGTGTATGATGCGCTCGGATTTCCAACAGAGCGCTTCGAATGATTAGATTTCTGCAGAAAGCATTAAGTCATGTTCTCGCCGCGTTGCTCATCAGCATGGGTTCGCCGATGCTGGCGCAGGCGGGCGTCATCAGCACTCTCGAAGGACTTCAATCAACGCAGTCGCAAAGCAATCTCGATCGGATCAACCAGGCGCTTGCTCGCGACCAGGTGCGAGAACACCTGCGCGCGCTCGGTGTCAATGAAGCTCAACTGCAGGCCAGGTTGGCGCGGCTGACTGATTCAGAGCTGCAGACGCTTGCTGATCGATTTAACGAGTTGCCCGCGGGCGCCGGCGTAGTGGAAGTGGTCGCCGTCCTGGCCGTTTTGGTGCTGGCCTTCTCCGTCATACTTGCAAACATGCGCATTGGGTTTTGAGACCGTTGCTTGCCGTCGTCTGTGCGTGACCTGGTAATGCGTTGCTCACAGCGCGGCCAGCGCGCGCTCAATGGCCGGCAGGACCGATAGTGCGCTCATTCGCTGACATTCCGCTCGAAGCGCTTCCAGCTGTTTTCGCAGCGAGCGCTTTGCCGGACCTTGACCGACCTGCGCCAGCAAGCGAGCGCGCCTGATCAGCGCTGAGCTGAGCGGCAGAGGCTCCGCAGCCGTGTAGGCCTCCAGATCATCTGCGTAGCGGCGCACGTCGGTCCAGGCTCGCTCGACGAGGCTGACCTCGATCGCGTTGTGATAGAACTCGAAATAGCTGTGGCTGACGCAGCCTTGCGCCAGCAGCTTTTCACCCTCCTCAAGAGCCTGCGCGCGTCGGCGTGCATCCGGCGTGCTGCGCGCCACAACGCTCAGCAACACCGGCCCGCAATACGACATGCCCGTTTCGCGTCCGATCTGAACCGCATCCTCCGCCAGTTGCAGCGCTTCGGGGCGATCGCCCAGCGCCAGCGACGTCGAGGCCATGAGCCCCATGCACTCCGCCTGAAAGCGGCGGGCGCCGAGCTGTTGCGCGAGCTTCAACGCCGCCGCGGCGCGCCCTCGGCAGTCCTCAAACTGCGCCCGCACGAGCAGGCTCGTGCTCATGGTGAGCTGCGCGAGCAGTTCCCCCCGCACATCGCCGATTCTGCGGGCGAGTTCCAGGGCTTCCGCGGAGCTTTCGCCGCCCGAGATCGGATCTCCGCAGTAGGTTTGCGTGATGCCGAGCATGGGTAGATTGGCGAGCAGCACAGCGACCAACCCGTGGTCGCGCGCCTCCTGGATGGACTGTGCGAAATGATTGCGGGCCGTCAGCATCTGGCCTCGCTGGTAATACGCATCGCCTAGTCCGCCGAGGGCGCGTGCGACGTCCAGCGGCAAGTCGGCCGCGAGCGCATAGCGATGAGCCTGCTCGTGAGCCCGCAGGCATGCATCCAGACGTCCCAGAGGGAAACACAGATTCCCGCGCAGGGTCAGCAGGCGGGCGCGCATCTGTGCATCCGTGCATGCGCCGAGGGCAGCCTCGGCGCGATCAAGCGCTTCGAGGGCCTCCTCGTGTCGGTCCATGATGCGCAGTGCAGAGGCCACACCGAACCACGCCTGGCCGTGTTCGGATTGGTCGATGGCGAAATCGAGCGCCTCTCGATACGCGGCGAGCGCATCGTGAGTGCGCCCAAGCTGCAACAGCAGCTCGCCAAGCAGCGTGCTTGTCTGATGCAGCATGGCCGGCTCTCGTGCAAGCGTTGCAGCTTTCGCCGCAAGGCCCACTGCCCGCTCGAACCGCAACGCACTCTGCTCGGAGCGCGCGGCGCGTACGTAGGCGGCCGCCGCATTCTCATCCTCCGCGGCCGCCAGATGATCCGCGTACAGCGCGGCGTCTGTGATCGCAAACCATTCGGCCGCGACTCGGTGCAGCTCTCGACGCCTCGATTTAAGCGTCGATTCGTAGATCGCGTCGCGAAACAGCGCGTGCGCGAATTCAACCTCTTCGCCGTCGAAGCGGACGAGCGAAGCCTCCAGCAGGCCCGCCGGTTCATAACTCTCATCGCTGATCATCCGACGCAGCGCTGCGAGCGATGCGCGCTGTCCGAGCACGGCGGCGGCTTGCAATGCGAGGTGATCTTTGGCGGCGAGTTTGTCGGCGCGCGCCAGCACGAGCGTGCGGACCGAGCCCGGCAACGCATCTTGTCCGGCGCTCGCGGCTCGAAGCAGTTGATCGAGAAACAAGGGATAGCCGTCCGCCCGACGTATGCAGGCTTCGATCGTCGCCTGCGGCAGTTCGGGGAAATGCGACGCGAGTTCGTGCGCTTCGTCGTCCGCCAAGGGCGCCAGATCCACCGTCGTGACCGGGCAGCCGCGCGCCCGCGCACGCCACGCGGCGCTGATCGGGTCCCCCTCGGGGCGCGTGGTCATGACGAACAGAATCGGGCAGTTTGCCGCGACGGCGGCGATTTCCCCGAAGCGGGCGAGTTCATCGCTATCGGCCCAGTGCACGTCCTCGATAACCAGCAGTTGCGGGCTGCGCTGGGCGGCCGCTTCGATGATTTGAGCGAGCGCCAGCGTTCGACCTCGCTGCCGCGTGGCGGCGTCCATGGCCTTCTCGAGCGCCTCCAGCTCCGGATCCAGGGGCGCATCGATCAAATCGCTCATGAAAACGATCTGATCGATGCTGCCGCCGCGCGCGACCGCAAGCCTCCGAACTGCCGCGGTGCGCTCACTGGGCGCCGCATCCGGGTTCACCGTGAGCAGGCTCAGCGCAAGCGTGGTGACTGGACGCCTGCTGGGGGATTGCCCGAAATCGAACACCTGCGCCCAGTGCACGGCGACGCCGCATTCGCGAGCGGCCGTCCGCACGGCGTCGAGCAGGCGCGTCTTGCCGATGCCCGCTTCGCCGCGGACGACGATCGCGCGACCATGTCGGCTGTTTGTGCAGCGCTCTAGCGCCGCCAGGATCATTGCGAGCTCGGGGCGGCGCCCGACAAATGGTTGGGCGCTCGAGCCATCGACGCGCAAAGCCTGCAAAGACCAAGCGATGATCGGCTCGGCTTCGGCGCGTGGCTCGAAAGAGGTGCGCTGAGCGGTGACGAGTTCGCCAAGCGCCTGCCGTAGCTCACTGGAGATGAGGATCTCGTTGTCCGCGGCGCGCGTCGCAAGCGCGTGCGCGGCGTGAGTGGGTCGACCCGTGAGCGGGAACACCTCTGCGCTGCACAGCACCTGGCCCTGGGCGATGCCGATGCGCAACGCGAGCTGCGCGGCGGCCATGCTCGCCGGCCACGGCTTGACGAGGTCTCGCAGCATGAGGGCGGCGCGAGCGGCGCGCTCGGGCTCATTACCCGAGGCGCTGGTGGCCCCGAACACGGCCATCACGTTCGAGCCGACGCGCCGATCGGTGCAGCCGCCGAATTCCTGCACCGCGGTTTGTACGCGCGTTCGGAATTCTTGCGACAGCGCCAGGGCGTCCTCGGGATCGAGGACCGCCTCCAGCTCGAGGAGTCCTTCGAGCCGCGCAACAAGAATAACGGCATCGCGCAGCTCGGGTCGGATCTCGCGCCGCGGCGCGATGACGGTTGCAGCCGTCGCGTGCTCCTCCTGCGATCTCGTGTGCTCTGTTTCCTGCTCGGACCCGGGTAGGGCGGCGCGGCGCCGGCGCATCAACTCTCGGTAGAGTTGCTCAGTGGCCGGTTCCGGCGCCACATCCAGCTCGCGGCGCAGCACGTCGCGGCACACGCGGTACTGACGCAGCGCCTCGGCGTAAGCTTGTCGCTTGGCGTGCAGCTCCATCAATGTGCGGTGGGCGGCTTCGTTGAGAGGCTCAAGCGCGACGAGCCGCGTGCAGGCGGTGAGCGCGCCTTCGGCGTCGTCGTTCGCTGTGCACAGCTGCGTGAGCTTCTGCAGAGCGCCGCTCACCTGCTTGCGCAAAGCCAGTCGCTCCTGATTCAGCCATTCGTCGAACGCGGTCGAGCGCGCATCGAAGCCCTCAAGCAGATCGCCTCGATAATGTGCGACAGCCTCCTTGAGCGCGGTGCGCGTGCCGTCGTTGAAACCGCGTTGGAACGCCATTAGGTCGCTGTGGATCAGGCTGGCGTCGATGCGCACGAATTCTGCATCTGCAAGCAGAGCCGCCTGCGCAGGTTTGGTGAGAGCTTTGCGAACCGCCGCCAGCGCCTGCCGCAGGCTCGTGCGTGCGAGTTCCTCATCGGCGTCCTCCCACAGCAGCATCGCAAGGCGCTCACGGCTGTGCGACTCCTCCGCGCGCAGAGCAAGATAGGCGAGGAGGGCGCGACCCTTGCGCGAGGCAATGCGAATCTCGCGGCCGCCGGCGTCCTGAACGCGGAACCCGCCCAGCACTTGAAGGATCAGTTCGCTCAATCGGCTTCCCGATAAACGCTATTCGGTCAGCACTAAAACCGTCCCGGCAGCTCCATGAGGCGGCGATGCCGGGCGAGGACATGATCATCATGGTCGGCAACGACCAAGCCTGCTGCCCCTGGGCATGCAGTGCGTCCTCGGACTTCCCCGGGACCGGATGGCGAAGCGCTGGTCCGGCTGCCGGGCGCGGCCCAAACGTCATTTTCACGGAATTTTCACGGCTGTCGAGACTGCCGCCTCACGAGCGGCGCTGAAACTCTCTCGTACGAAAGTGCACTCAGCCGTTTGTCGGAGGTTCCATGACTCTTCTCGATTCACGCGGCGTCCCGGTCTCGACCCATAATTGGGCGTTGCTCCAGCAATACGAACGCGCCCTCGACCAGTCGCTCAGCTACACGCTGGACCCGCTGTCGACAATCCAAAGCGCAATCGATGCGGAACCGGGTTTTGCCTCAGGCCACTGTTTGCGCGCGGCTCTGATGATCATGACGACGGACCGGATGGTCGTCCCACTGCTCATGCAGAGCATCGAGGCCATTGAGTCCCTGGGACATCGGGCGAACGAGCGCGAGCGCGCCCACGCCGCGGCGGCGCGGGCGTGGCTGCACGGGGATTTCGCCGGCGCTATTCGCCGCTATGGCGAGATTCTGATCGACTACCCGCAGGATCTTCTGGCGTTGCAGACGGCGCATGTCGGAGATTTCTTCCTAGGGGCCTCGACCATGCTGCGCGACCGCATCGCTCAGGTGTTGCCCGCATGGGACGTCGCCGCGCCCGGTTACGGCTACGTGCTGGGCATGTACGCCTTCGGCCTGGAGGAGACGGCGCTTTACGCCAGGGCGGAAGACGCTGGCCGTCGTGCATTGGAATTCAATCGGCGCGACGCCTGGGCCGTCCACGCCGTGGCGCACGTCATGGAAATGCAGGGGCGGCTGCGCGATGGGGTGGATTGGCTGACCTCGCGCGAGCTGGACTGGTCTGTCAACAACGGCTTCGCCGTCCACAATTGGTGGCATCTGGCGCTTTTTCATCTGGATGGCGGCGACGTTCCGCAGGCGCTCGATTTGTACGACCGCCGCATTAGGGCGACGGCCTCGCAGGTTCCGCTGGAAATGATCGACGCCGCCGCGTTGTTGTGGCGCCTGACGTTGCGGGGGGTCGATGTCGGCGAACGCTGGCGCGCGCTGGCTCACTGCTGGGAGCCGTTCATTGAGCATGCGTATTACGCCTTCAACGACGCGCACGCGATCATGGCCTTTGTAGGCGCGCAACGCTTCGATCTCGCGCAATCGACGCTCGCGGCGATGGAGCGCAAAGCCGACGGTTCTTCGGACGCCAATGCGGCCATGACGCGCGAAGTCGGGATTCCGCTTGCGCGTGCGCTCATCGCGTTCGGCGCCGGCCGCTACCCGCAGGCTGTCGACTTCCTCTCGCAGATCCGCACAATCGCCTATCGCTTCGGCGGCAGCCACGCCCAACGCGACCTTATACACCTCACACTGGTCGAGGCCGCATTGCGCAGCAACCAGCCGCGCCTTGCCCGCGCATTGGTTGCAGAGCGCACGCAACTGAAGCCCGCAAGTCCGTTCAACTGGCAGTTGGCCGCCCGGGCGTCCGAGATGAACGGCGACCTGCACGGCGCCGACAAGGCGCGCGAGAGCGTCGAGGCGCGTCGCCGGGCGCAGTTCGGTCCTCGCCGCGTCGTGGCTTAGGCGAGGCGCCCCTGCGTTTTGAGTCGGATAGGGCGCCTGAAGTCGAGCTCTACCGCTGCGCTCAGGGCTGATGCGGCCGTGCAAGATATTCCTGTGACTGCATCTCGACCAGTCGGCTGCGCGTGCGTTCGAATTCGAAGCTCAGCTTTGAGCCGCGATAGAGCTCATGCGCGGGCGCATCGGCGGAAATGATCAGTTTGACTGCGCGGTCATAGAATTCATCGACGAGCGTAATAAAGCGCCGCGCCTGATTGTCCGCGTCGTGCGTCAGAATCGGAACATCGCTCAGAAATACACTGTGATAGCAGCGAGCAATCTCGATGTAGTCGGCCTGGCTGCGCGGGCCCTCGCAGAGCTCTCGGAAGCTGAACCAGATGACCTCGTCAGCCTGCCGATGCGGGTGCAGTCGACGATGATTCAGCGTCAGCGTCGCCTTGAGCTTGCCGGGCTCTCCTGCCATCAATTCAAAAAGCTGATCGAGGGCGGCCGTCGAGCCCGACCCGGCCTTGAACCACGTGGTCGCGCGCTCGAGCTGCCGGAGCCGATAATCCGCCCCCGAATCCATGTGTAGAACCTGGGTGTGCTTCTTCAAGAGCTGAATCGCAGGCAGAAAGCGCGCGCGCTGCAGGCCGTCTTTGTACAGATCATCCGGAGAAACGTTGGATGTGGCCGCGAGCGTCACTCCGCGATTGAAGAGTCCTCGAAATAGATTAGCGAGGAGCATCGCATCGGCGATATCGGCGACGAACAGCTCATCGAAACAGAGCACCCGAGTCTTGCTCGCGATTCCCTCGGCGATGAGTTCCAGCGGGTCGGCGTGGTCGCGGCGCTTCTTCAGTTCGTCATGCACGAACTGCATGAAGCGATGGAAGTGGCTGCGTTGTTTTTCTCGGAACGGCAGACTGTGGAAGAACAGGTCCATGAGCCAGGTTTTGCCGCGTCCGACGCCGCCCCACACGTACAGGCCGCACTGCAGCTGCGGCGCCTTCGTCCGCGCAAGCAAGCCGTTGAGCAGCCCCTTCGGTTTCGGCGCGAGCAGGCGAGTGCGCAAATCATCAAAAAGGGCGACGACTTTCTGCTGCGCCGGATCCGGCGCGTAGAGCAGGCGCGCGCACTCACGCTCATAGAGCGCGGCCACGGAAGGAAAGGAGCCTGGCGGTTGGCGGCTGGTCACGGGCGGCGCAGCGCAGCGCTCCTCGCCGCGGGTGGAACGCAGGCGCTCACGAGTTGAGCTCCGGAAGATTCTTGAAGAACTCGAGCGCTTGCGGGTTGGCGAGCGCGCCGACGTTCTTCACGGGGTTGCCGTGCACGACGTCGCGTACGGCGAGCTCCACCAGTTTTCCGTTCACGGTGCGCGGCAGATCGGGCGCCTGGATGATCTTGGCGGGCACGTGGCGCGCCGTTGCGTTGCTGCGGATGGTCGTGCGAATTTTCTCCCGTAGCGCCTCATCGAGCGTGAGACCCTCGCGCAATCGAACGAACAGCACGATGCGCACATCGCCTTGCCATTGCTGTGCGATTGCAGTCGACTCAGCGATCTCCGGGATTTTCTCGATCTGCCGGTAAATTTCCGCGGTGCCGATGCGTACGCCGCCCGGGTTGAGCACGGCGTCCGAGCGTCCGTGCACGATCAACCCGCCGCGTCGGGTCACGGTGGCCAGATCACCGTGGCGCCAGAGGTTGGGATAGCGATCGAAGTACGCGGCCCGAAAGCGCGATCCGTCCGCGTCGCCCCAGAATCCGAGGGGAATGGACGGGAAGGGCGCGGTGCAGACGAGCTCGCCTTGCGCCTCGATCAGGGGGCGGCCCTCATCGTCGTAGACCTGCGTGTTCATGCCGAGGGTCAGGCACTGGATTTCGCCTTCGTACACCGGCTGAATCGGGCAACCCGCCCCGAAGCACGCCATGATGTCCGTGCCGCCGCTGATCGATGCAAGCAAAACCTCTGCTTTCACATCGCGATACACGTACCGATAGCGTGCGGGGCTCAACGGCGCGCCCGTGGAGATGATGCTGCGCAGCGAACTTAAATCGAATTCTTCACGCGGTCGAATGCCTGCCTCTTCGCACGCGGCGAGAAATCGCGGACTCGTTCCGAAAACCGTCAGGCGCTCCTCTTGAGCCATACGCCAGAGGATGCGCGGATCGGGCTGCAGCGGTGAGCCGTCGAACAACACGATCGTCGCGCCGACGGCCAGAGCGCTGGCGAGCGCGTTCCACATCATCCAGCCGCACGTCGTGTAATAGAAGAAGCGGTCCTGCGCTCCCATGTCGGAATGCAACGTGTGCTCTTTCAGCTGCTGGAGCAGCGTTCCGCCGGCGCTGTGAACGATGCACTTCGGAACGCCGGTCGTGCCGGAGGAATACAGGATGAACGCGGGCTGCTCGAAGGGGAGTTGCGCAAACGTGAGCGGCGCCGTTGGATCGCCGAACGCCGCCCATAAGGACGCGCTTTCAAGGGCATGCGTCGCAGGCGGATCGTTCAGGTACGGAATCAGCACGATGCGCTCGAGGCTCGTCAGCCGCGCGCTTACGGCGCGCAACGTCGGCAAACAGTCCAGCGCCTTTCCCGCATACTGGCAACCATCCGCGGCAAACAGGACTTTCGGCTTGATCTGCTCGAAGCGATCGAGCATGGCGCTCAGGCCCAAGTCCGGAGAGCAGGAAGACCACACGGCGCCCAGACTCGTGGTCGCCAGCATTGCAATGACCGCCTCCGGCATATTGGGCAGGTAGCCCGCGACGCGGTCGCCTTCGACCACGCCGGCTTGCCTCAAGCCGCTGGCGATCCGGGCGGTCTCCCGGCGCAGCTCGCGCCAGGTCAGCTGCCGCCGCTCGCCGCGTTCGTTGCGGAAAATGATCGCGGGCGCGTCGTCGTCTCGACGCAGGAGGTTCTCCGCATAGTTGAGGCGCGCATCGATGAACCATCTCGCGCCGGGCATCCGGTTGCCGTTCTGAATGATCTGCGTGGCGCGCTGCGCGGCGCGCACCTCGCAGAAATCCCACACAGCGCTCCAGAAATTCTCAGGGTACTCGACAGACCAGCGATGCAGGCGCGGGTAGTCGGGCGTGGGTGCGCGGTAGCGGTCGCGCACGAATCGCATGAAACGCGTCAGGTGGGCGCGTTCGATGCGTTCGGACGAGGGAGACCAGATCGGTTCCATAGGTGATCAGGCTGCCAAGTGCGGGCCGTGAGGCAAGAAGGCCTATTCTTCACCATACGACGCGCACTGTCCGCTATTCACGAAACAGAATATTCAGACTGCGCAGCTCGCAAACCGCCGGCGCGCAGATCAGCCGGACTGCGGCGGCGGGGTGCGCAATGAGGCGCCCGAAAACGGCTCATAGAGCCTTCTTCCACAACTCGCTCAGAGATTCTGGTAATTCGGTCCGGAGCCGCCCTCAGGCGTCGTCCACGTAATGATTTCGTATGGATCCTTGATGTCGCACGCCTTGCAGTGTACGCAGTTTGCTGCGTTGATCTGCAGGCGTCGCCCGCCCTGAGCGTCTCTGACCATTTCGTAGACCCCGGCCGGACAGAAATTTTCGCACGGATTGCCGTACTCCTTCGTGCATCGATCGACGCAGATGGAGGCGTCGTGGACTTTGAGGTGCGCGGGCTGCGACTCGTCGTGCACGTTGCCCGCGAAGAACACGGATGCGAGCCGATCTCGCGGCGGAAGGCTGCGTTCCACCCAATCACGATCGGGGGAGACGTAGTCGTCCAGCTTCTCGAGCGCGGACCAGTCCGCCGTGTTGCGCAGCGTCCAGGGGGTCTTTCCCTTCAGCACCGTTTCGACGGCGGCGTTCAGCATGGCGAGGTATAGACCGGCTTTGAACGCCGGCTTGAAGTTGCGCACCGCGTGCAACTCGCGATGGCCCTCCGAGGCGCGCCAGCGCGCGTCATAACCCCGGCTGTCGCCGTGTTCCGCCCAGTGCTCGGCGGCCAGCACGCCGGAGCGGATCGCCTGATGAATGCCTTTGATTTTGAAGACGTTCAGCGTGCCGGCGCAGTCGCCAATCAGCATGGCGCCGGGCATCTCGAGTTTAGGCAGCGATTGGTACCCGCCCGCGGCGATGGTGCGCGCGCCCCCCGACAGTATCTCGCCGCCTTCGAGCAGCGCCTTGATGCGCGGGTGATGTTTGAATTGTTGAAAGGCTTCGAAGGGCTTAAGTCGCGGGTCCTTATAGTTCAGTCCGACCACATAGCCGACGTACACCCGATCGTTGTCCAGGTGGTAGAGGAAACTGCCGCCGTACGTTTTTGAGTCGAGCGGCCAACCGAACGCGTGCTCGATACGTCCCGGTTGCACGCGGCCAGGCGGCAACTGCCAAAGTTCTTTGAAGCCGAGCCCGAACGTGCCCGGGTCCACGCCCTCGCGGAGATTGAAACGCTTCGTCAGCTGTTTGGTGATCGAGCCGCGCGATCCTTCGGCAAGGATCGTCGTACGCGCATGGATTTCGACGCCCGGGGTGTAGTTCGGTCCGGGCTCGCCGTCCTTCGTCAGACCCATGTCGCCAATGCGTACGCCTTTGACGCCCCCTTGCTCGTCGTACAGCGCTTCGGCTGCGGAGAATCCGGGAAAAATATCCACCCCGAGCTGCTCCGCCTG
>DATAFY010000417.1:0-2710 GCA_036257205.1 Steroidobacter sp.
TACGCGATCGAGGCGCTGCGCGAGCTGGTCGCGACGATCAACGATTCGGCGGTTTCGCTCGACGCCGCGGCCAGACAGACGCAGGCGTCGGCCGGCCATCTCGCGAAGGCTTCGGTGGCGCAGTCCAAACAGGTCGCTCTCGCCTCCGAATCGATCGCGGCCATGGCGTCTTCGACGGAAGAGGTGTCGGGCAATGCCGAAAGGTCAGCCGACGTGGCGCGCCACTCGGTCGACATTGCGCACAAGGGCGGCGAGGCGGTGCGCCGCACGATCGACGGCATGAACGCGATACGCGAGACGATTCAGGAGACCTCCAAGCGCATTAAGCGTCTCGGCGAAAGCTCGCAGGAGATCGGCAACATCGTCGAGCTGATCAACGATATCGCGGAGCAGACGAATATTCTGGCGCTCAACGCTTCGATTCAGGCATCGATGGCGGGCGAGGCAGGCCGTGGTTTCGCGGTGGTCGCCGATGAAGTCCAACGTCTAGCGGAACGAGCCGCGCACGCAACCAAACAGATCGAAGTGCATGTCCGCACGATTCAGGCGGATACGAACGAAGCGGTCGTGTCGATGGAGCGCAGTACGACGGACGTGGTCGGGGGGGCGCTGCTCGCGGAGAACGCAGGCGCGGCGCTCGAGGAAATCGAGCAGGTGTCGAACCAGATCGCGACGCTGGTCCAGAACATCTCCGCGAGCGCGCGCCGTCAGGCTGCGGCCGCGCAGAACATCGCACGCAACATGAGCGTGTTGCGGGAGATCAGCTCGCAAACGGCCGAGAACTCGGCAGCCACCTCAAGCTCCGTCGGCAAACTCGCCGAGCTGTCGGCGCAGCTGCGGAGGTCCGTCGCCGGCTTCCGACTGCCGGAGGCCGCCGCCAGCGCCGCGCCGTCGGAGTCGGCGAAAAAAAACCTAGTCGCGGCGAACAGTGCGCCTCGGCCGCCGGCGAAAAAAGTCGGCGTCCTAAGCTGATCCGGGCCGCCATGATTGCGAAAAGCAATATGCGCTGCACACGCGGCTGGATGCCGCAAGCGGCAGGCTCCGGGACCGCTCACAGCACTTCCTCCACCCGAGTCTGCATCCCAGAGGCTGCCGAGGCTTTCTGAGTCATGTCCGAGGTTTCATCACAGACCTTGCATATCGTTGCGCGGGAGCTCGCAAGCGAGCTGAACGAGGCGCGCGCGTCGCTCGAAACGTTCGGCGAACAGCAGGAAAACCTCGCGTTGCTGCGCAAGTGCAATGAACATTTGCATCTCGTGCACGGGGCGCTGCGAGTGGCTGAGGTGTACGGCGCGGCCCTGCTTGCCGAGGAAATGGGGCAGGTTGCGCGCTATCTCATCGAGAACTTCGCAGAGAAGCGCCACCTCGCCGAGGGGCTCGACGCGCTGATGCGCGCCATGGTCCAGCTGCCGACCTATCTGGAGCGGGTGCTGAGCGGCGGGCGCGATATGGCGCTCGTGCTCTTGCCCTTGCTCAATGACCTACGCGCCGTGCGCGGCCACGCGCTGCTCTCCGAAGGCACGCTCTTATTACTGAACCTGAGCTCGGATCAGCAGGCGAATCCGCAGAGAAGCCCCGAAGAAGCCGCGCTTAGCGTCGCTCAGTGGGGCCGCAAGCTGCGTCCGCGTTTTCAGCTCGGACTGCTCGGGTGGATCAAGGGCGAACGCGTGGAGCAAAACCTGGAGGTCCTGGCGCGCACCGCCGAGAAGCTCGAGCAGGTCGCTGCGGCGCAGCCCGTCTTTCAGCTGTGGTGGGTCGTCGGCGCCGTCCTGGAGGCCTTGCGAGAAAGGGGGCTCGAGGGCAGCGCGTCTATCAAGCGTTTGTTGGGCCACGCCGATCGCGAGATGCGGCGTCTGTACGAAAGCGGCGAAGCTCGCTACGTCGATTCACCACCGCTTGAGCTGCTGAACAACCTGCTCTACTACGTGGCCCGCGCGCGCAGCACGGGCGCGCGTGTCGCAGCGGTCCGCGCCTCATTCCGTCTGACGGATTTGTTGCCGGTCGACGACCACATCGAGGAGGCGCGCGAGAGCCTCTCGGCGCCTTCCGTGAAACTGATGAAGACGGTCGCCGCCGCGATCAAGGAAGACCTCGGCCGCGTCAAAGACGCCCTCGACATTTTCGTGCGCCAGGGCGGTACACAGGTTGACGAACTTGCACCCCAGCTCGAACTGCTCAAGAAGATCGCAGATACGCTCGGAGTTCTAGGCCTGGGCCAACTGCGCGACAAAGTGCAGAGCGAAACAGCGGACCTGCAGACCATCGTGGCGCAACGCTCGCCTGCAAGCCAAGGCGCGCTGCTGGGCATTGCGGCGACGCTGATCAAGGTGGAGGACAGTCTTGATGAGCAGCTTGTAGGCATGATCGTGCCGACGGCCGGGGAGTCGGGCGCCGCGCCTGCGAAGCCGTCCGGCCCCGAGGACATCGAATTCCGCCAGGTCACCGAAGCTGTGCTGCGCGAATGCATCGTGAACATGGCCCGGATCAAGGAAGCGGTGGCGCATTCAGTCGAGAAACCGCGTGAAGCGCAGGCCATCGACCAGATTCCGCCGTTGGTGCGCGGCATCATCGCGGGGCTGGTGATGCTGGCCAAGACGCGCGCCGCGGAAGTGATGGAGGGGATCGATCGCGCTCTCGCTCAGTTCGTGCGCAACGACGGGTTGGCCCTGCCGTCCGAAGCAGTCGATCGACTCGCGGACGCAATCGTTGC
>DATAFY010000483.1:0-9230 GCA_036257205.1 Steroidobacter sp.
CGTATTCTGATTGGGGTGGTGTACGAGCCAAAACGCCGCGAGTGACGGTGCAGGAATGATGCAGTGAACATACCGTCCGGCCCCATAAAGATTGATGACGACGCGCCAGGGTTCGGCGAGTATCTGGGCATCATCCGCAAACGTCGCTCACTGCTGGTCAAAATCGGCCTACCCATCATCGCCGCCTCGGCCCTGCTGGCAATCGGGCTGCCGGACATCTATCAATCCTCCGGTCTGATCGAAATCGAGGAAGACGCGAAAAGTCTGCGTACGGTCAATCCAACGGAAGGCGAACGCGCGCCGTACGCGGATCAGTACGTTGAGAGGCTGAGCACTATTGTTCTGAGCAGCAAGAACCTGCAGCGACTGCTCAGTGAGCATCAGCTTTACGACGACCAGTCCGAAAGCAAATCTGCGCTCATCCGGCGCCTGAGGAGCAATATCGGGGTCGACATCGTGACCACAAAGATCCTCGATCCACATACGGGTCGCGAGCGGGAGGTCGTGACGGCGTTTACGGTGTCCTACGGAAATCGCGACCCCCGGCGCGCGCACGAAGGAGCCACGTGGCTCGTCGAAGCATTCCTGGCGCAGAATCGCGCTGATCGCCGGAGCTACGCGGCGGACGCCGTGCAGTTCTTTTCCGCAGAAGCGGCGCGCGTGAAAAAACACGTCGCTGAAATGGAAGCGAAGCTTGCCGAGTTCAAACAAAAGAACGCTGGTCGGCTGCCGGAGCTGACGGAGGTCAATCTCGGCGCGATGGATCGCACCGAAACAGAAATACGCAACGTGGAGTCGCAACTGCAAGCCCTGCGCCGCGAACGTGTGTTCCTTATTTCGCAGCTGCAGCAGGCGCGTTCGATCGCGCCCGAGAGCGCCAATCTGCGGCAACTAGAAGAGGAGTATCGGCGCAAGAGCGTCTCCTATGATGAAAGTCATCCGGACATGATCGCGCTGCGGCGGCAGATCGACACGCTGCGCTCCGGCGGTTCGGTGGCTGGGATGTCGCTGCGTGCGCAATTGCAGCAGCAACGCTCGATCCTGAAGGAAGCGCGACAGCGTTACAGCGAGGATCACCCGGACGTGAAGCGCATCGCGCGCAACATCCAGTCGCTTGAAGCTCGAATCACCGCTGGAGATTCGCCGGATGAGAGCCCGGCAGCCGACTCGCCGATGGCAGTCCAACTGCAAACGCAGTTGAACGCGACAGATACGCAGATTGCGGCGCTGCAGACGCGGGGCGGCGAACTGCGCACGAAGCTCAACGATCTCGAATCGCGTATGACGACGGTTCCTGAAGTCGAACGGGAATATCAGACCGTCACGCGCGACCTGGCGAGCGCCCGCGCGAAATATGAAGAGCTTCTCAAGCGACAAATGGACGCGGAAGTGAGTGAAGCGGCGATCGCAGGAGGCACGGCCGACAAGTTCCGGGTGGCGGCTGCTCCGAGCGTCCCAGAAAAACCGGCGAAGCCGAAGCGCGTTGCCATTGCTGCGGTCGGCGTGATCCTTGGGATCGCGGCATCGCTGACGGGCGTCATCATGGCGCAGCTCTTGGACCAGACCGTTCGCGGTGTGCGCGACGTCCGGGAGATACTGGATGTGATGCCCCTGACAGCCGTGCCCGTAATTCAGCCTGTGCGCACGCGACGCTTCAAGCCTTTAAAGGCGGCGGCGGGGTTTGCCCTGGCCGTCGTGTTCATCGCGGCGGTGGTATTTTTCACCTGACGAGACTGCCTCATGAGCATCATCGAAGAAGCAGTACGCAAGGCCGCGGAACGACGCAAGCGGCTTGCACTCGCCGCCGATCCGATGATGAGTCGTCCGCCTCGGGCGCGTCGCATCGCGTCCACCGCCGCCGTTGATGCGGGCACAGTACGCGGCTTTCAGACCGTGCAGCTCGACGACGAAACATTGGCGGGGAATCACCTTCTGCCGCAACTCACGGATCCAGCGGCGCTGCGCGCCTACAAGATTTTGCGAACGCGCCTGCTGCGGCGCCTCGAGGCGAATCAGTGGCGCTCGGTAGCTATAACCGGCGTTACTGCTGGCGAAGGCAAGACACTGACGGCGATCAATCTTGCAATGGCGCTTTCGCAGGACGTGAATACATGGGTCTTTCTCGTGGATCTGGATCTGCAGCGGCCGCGCATCGCCGATTACCTCGGTCTTAACGGCCTGCACGGGTTGAGCGACTATCTCGTGGGCGACGCAGCGTTCGAGAGCATCATCTACTCGCCCAACGTGGAGCGTCTTTCAGTCGTGCCCAGCTTTCAACCGATCACGCAGGCTTCGGAGCTGCTGAGCTCGCCGCGAATGGGCGAGCTGCTGCAAGCGCTCGAAGCCGAGCACCCGCGTCGCATCATTCTCTTCGACATGCCGCCGGTCCTCGCAGCAGACGACGTTCTCGCCTTTGCCCCGCACGTAGACGGGGTGCTGCTGGTCGTCGGCGAAGGCACCACCGGCCGCGACGCTCTGAAGAGCGCCAAGGAAGTGCTCGCGGAAATGAATCTCCTCGGTGTGGTCTTGAATCGCTCGAACGAACGCA
This sequence comes from Steroidobacter sp., assembly GCA_036257205.1. Lineage (GTDB taxonomy): Bacteria > Pseudomonadota > Gammaproteobacteria > Steroidobacterales > Steroidobacteraceae > Steroidobacter. The sequence goes on from DATAFY010000483.1 coordinate 2,549, forward strand.
ACGACGGCGCGTATTACTCGTACGCCAAGACCTGAACCACGTTGTCTGCGCCCGCCGTAACCTGAAAGCAGGACGCGTCGCCTGCGCCAGCATTGCGCCTGCAATCTCGCTGGGGCTGACCAGAGCGCGTGACCTTCCCCGCTCCAGATCGCTGCACGAGTTTGCGGTCGGCCGCGCCGCTCGCGAGCTTCCACCAGTGGATCCTGCGCTGCACAGCGAGTGTGTAGAGCGCTACATCCTGGTAGTGCTTCGTCTGCTTGCAGACCAACCAAGCGCGCTGCACGTCCTCGAACTGCTGCAACTGATCCGCGAGCGACCTGACGCCTTCGGGCGAGAGATCATGCGGCAGGAATTTGTCCGAGGTGAGCAGAACGCTGCGTTCCTTACGCGCGGCGGTTTCGCGTGCATCTGCATTAACCAGTTCATCGATGTAGGGTCTGGCCTCCTGGTTGCGGCCCTGGCGGCGCAGGTAATCGATGATGAGCGAGTATGCAGGTTGCGTCGCGGCGGAATCGAGGCGCAGCGCGTGTTTGAGGGGCAACGCCGCGGCCGCGCGTAGCGCCTGCAGGCGATCGCGCAGGCTCGGATGCGTGCCTCGACAGTCGGTCTGGCGCCGAAGCGCGGCCTCGAGCGTGCTGGCGGCGGACGCGTCCATTTTGTTCGCCATGAACGCGGTTCGCATCGAAGTGAAGGGTTGCGCCTGCGGCGAGGCGATCGAGTCGGCCTCGCGGAAAATGCCTCGCCAATAATGGCCCTGCAGGAATTGCGCCTGCACCTCAAACCGAACGAGTGCGGCGGCTGCCGTATCTGCGCCCGCGACCGACGCCGCTACGCGATCGGCCTCGTATTCCTGCCGTCGAGCCTGCACGAAGGAGTACGCCGCGAAAGCGGGCGCGTACCAGTTGAAGAACCGCACGAACAGGGACTTGTAAAACTTGCCCCACTGCTCGCGCTCAAGTGAGCTTGCCAGGCGTGCCCACCCAGCCCGCAGACGATAGATCCATGCGCCGAACTTGCCGTGAGCACCGGAGAGATGCCCGAACTCGTGCGCCACGATGGCGCGGAACTCCTGCAGAGTCAGGGCGTGCATCATTGGCAGACCAAGGATCAAGTGGTTCCGCGGCCAGCCGAAAACGCCCAGGCGCGCATGTTGAACGACGGCCGCATTGAAGTCGTTCGTGATGAGGACCTTGTGGGCGCGGGGGGCGCGAGCGGCGCTTTGGGGGGCTGAACCCTGACGAACATCGCCTTCAGCACCGCCCACACGAGCGCGACGACGATAGCGAGTTACGCGACCCCACCCGATCCTTTGAGGATCATCAGAGCGAGCGCGGCGAGCGCCGCGAGCAACAAGAGCAGCATGAGCGCCACGTAGCCGTATCCAAGGGCGGCCATGCCGCCCACCTTGAATTTGTACATGGCAGGGCTGCGCTCGGCTTGCTGTTCCAGCCGACCGACAAAGAGTTCATATTGTTCCTGGTTCATGGCTCTGCTCAGGCGAGCTATCTAGCGACACAACAGCCGCCCCTCGCTGATATGCAGCGGGCGGAGGACTGCTCGTACAGAAGACATGCGCGAGGTCTTCGCTTTACCTCACCCCGACTACTCGCGCGAAGAGTGACAAAACGGCGCAGCCGCAATCCGGCCGCAGATCACAACCCCACGATTTAGTCCGGGTCTGTCAGATTCCCTGCTTCGGATTCATGCTTCTAGGGGCGCTTACCCAATCGGTGGAGACGTTGTCATCGCGCATTGTCCTTCTGGGCGATTCGATCTTCGACAATAAGGCTGGATTTGTTCATGGCGTTCTGAGCTCGTTCGACAGGACCTCTCCAGCGGATTTCATATGGCCCGTACGCACGTTTTGGCCTGCGAAAGAAGTCGAATATAAGACTGCAGCCCTACCATACACAGAGCCGGCTGAGGCTCGACAGCGTGGATCGAGGAGAGCAAGATCGAGCATGAACTGACAGTCTAAGTGGCCATAAAATCCAACTGCAGCTCGCCCAAGCTTGACCTGTTTCGACTCGGCGCGGATCAGGGCAGAATCCGGGCCGGAACGTTACCGCAGACGCGGGTCGTCTGCTTTCAGCGCAGGTCTGGCAAAGCGGCAGGTTGCACAACTATTTGTCAAAATACTTTCATGGCCAGAGACTTAGCGGGCCATGATCGCCGCCGAGCCATGAGATGCCGTTTGAGGCGCGGCACGAAGCGGCAGTTGCGACCGAGCGCACGTTTGCCCAGGCTCGCCCCGTGAAGAATGCAGCCCTAGAACGCTGGATCAGCTTCCCATGGCTTGAATCCGGAATCAGGACGCGTCGACAGAGGTCATTGTATGAATCGTTTGCCACGGCTGCGGAAGCTCGCAATGGTCCCCGCCCTCATATCGGCGGGCGGTTGCGCGAGCGCAGAAGAGTCGTCTTTGAAACTGGAAACGACGAGAGAAACCGGTCATGCGTTCAGGAACGGGGCGAGAGAATTCAAGCGCGCCGTAAAGGGCGAGTGACACCGCGAATCACGACGCCGCCTACCGAACCCGCTCGCGGCTGGCCGCAGGGCTCCTGCGCGAAAGCAATGGCGCTAGATCCCTGATGCGCGGCGCAGCTGGCGACCAGTCTTCAGTTTTACACACACCTGACACGTTTTATCGGCACGATCTGATGGACATCCTCCAGGACTTACGCGCGCGCAATCTGATGGCCGATTGCACCGATGAAGCAGCTCTGGCCAAGCGGATCGCGGAAGGCCCGATTACGCTCTACTGCGGCTTCGATCCGACGGCGGACTCTCTGCACGTCGGCAATCTCGTGCCGCTATTCGCTCTGCGGCGTTTCCAGCTCGCGGGCCATCGTCCGATCGCCCTGGCGGGCGGCGCGACGGGCATGGTCGGCGATCCTTCCGGGAAGTCCACCGAACGCAATCTACTAACCAACGAGCAGGTGATGTACAACATCGAGTCCATCAAGGGACAGCTCGCCAAATTTCTAGATTTCGAGACGAAAGTGAATCCTGCGCGGCTGGTGAACAATGCCGATTGGTTCGCGCCGATCACGTTCCTTGAGTTTCTCCGCGATGTTGGCAAGCACTTCACGGTCAACTGGATGGTGGCGAAAGAATCGGTGCGTGCGCGCATGGAGGACCGCGAGAACGGCATCAGCTACACCGAGTTCAGCTATATGTTGCTGCAGGGGTACGACTTTTATCATCTGCGAAAGACGTTCGGCTGCGAGCTGCAGGTGGGCGCGACGGATCAGTGGGGCAATATCACCGCAGGCACTGAGCTTTGCCGCAGGAAGCTCGGTGTAACGGCATGGGGACTTACGTTTCCGCTCCTCACGAAATCGGACGGCACAAAATACGGTAAGTCGGCGAGCGGCGCGGTCTATCTCGATCCAAAGCGCACGAGCCCATATCGCTTTTACCAGTTCTTCATGCAGGCCGAAGATGACGAGGTGGCCAAGCTTCTCAACGTGCTCACATTCCTGCCGCATGAGCAGATCCACAGGCTCGAGGGAGAGGTGCGCGCAAATCCCGGCGCGCGAGCGGCGCAAAAAGCGCTCGCGCGCGAGCTGACTACGCTGGTGCACGGCGCGAGCGCCTGCGACGACGCGATGCGCGCGAGCGAGATCATGTTCGGCGGCGGCCTCGAGGGAATCAGCGAAGCCCTCTTCAGAGACGTCGTCGGCGAAGTGCCCACTACAGAGCTCGACAAATCGCGACTGGCCGGAGCGGGCTTTTCAGTCACTGAGGCGTTCGTTCACGCTGGTCTTGCGGCCTCGAAAGGCCAGGCGCGCAAGGACATCGAAGGCGGTGGCGGCTACGTGAACAACACGCGCGTGGCCGAGCCAACGCGCGCGCTCACGACCGAAGATCTGCTGTTCGGCCGTTACATTCTCTTGCGCAAAGGTAAGCGCAATTACGCAGTGCTGATGACTGGCTGAGGGCTGAAGAGGGCTGAAGAGGGCTGAAGAGGGCTGAAGAGTTAATAGGCGCGGACGAACTTCGCTTGCGCTGCCCGCTGCATCAGCGCTAGGCGATGCACTGCGACGCTCGACCTCCAGGCCCATGCGTGCGCTCGAGTTGACCCAGCCGCAATTGGGGCGCGGATTACTTCGTCACCTGCGACGTGGAACATAACCGCTCCCTCATCAACGGAGATGCGTCTGAGCTCGCCGCCGCCGATTCAAAGATTCCTTAGCGGTGATCGAATGCTGCCACAGCGCAACGCCATCATTAACCACCAGGGAAGCCATACCACGATCTGCAGCGCGCGAACCGCCAGCGAGATCGCAAGCGAGTCTTCCGGCCGCACTCCGCCGAGCGCCATCACGCCCATGAAAATGGTCTCGTAGACCCCTATGCCGTCCAGCGAGATGGGCAATCGGGATACGAGAATGCCGAGCGGCACGGCGGCGAGCAGAAACAGGACGCGAACCTCCACGCCGAGCGCCACGGCGGCCAATCCATAGCACGCAATCACCAGAATCTGTTCTGCGAACGTTAGGAGTGCGAACGCGGCGAGTCGACCTTTATCGAAAGCGAGGGAACGATAGGCGCTGTGCAGACGACGCAAGAGCTGCGCCGCCTTGCTGTCTCGCAGCCGGGATGGAAGAAGCTTCAGGACCGAGTCGAGCGCCGCGTTGCTGAACGAAAATGCGAGAACGCTGATCGCCGCCGCCAGCGACAGCGCCCCGAGAGCGAGCGCAGCGCCATGTCTGGGATCGTTGGGTAGTGCGGACCTTAGAATGACCAAACCCCCGAGCGTCGTGAGGAGCGCAGAGATGAATCCGACGCCGCGCTCAACGAGGACCGTCGCGAGACATTCGTTCACGCGTACGCCGTAGCGGCGCACGAGCAGGATGCGCACGCCGTCCGCCCCTACGGTGCTGGGCAGCGCCAGTCCCCACATCATCGCGCTGCAATACACCATCAGGCGTTGGACGAGCGTGACGTGATATCCACGGATCGCCAGCAGAAGTCCCCATTTGTAACTCATGAGGACGCGGTCGAGCGTGAGCGCCGCGAGGGCGGCAAGAGTCCAGAGAGGATCGCAACGCGTGAGGGTCCGTCCGACCTCGCGCACGTCGACGACATAGATAAGCAGCAGTGCACAGAGCGCGGCCGTGATCGCGATTCGCAGCCAGAGCCTGGCTCGCATCACCCCGCCAGTCGCGCTTGCGTGCGTGTCAGCCACAAACCTTCGCGCACGTCCTCCCGGGACTGGCCCAGGATCATCATGCGATACCAGACCTCGGCGTTGATGAGCAACCATAGGCGATTGCCGTGATCGGCGCGCCCGGCGGCGTGCTCACCGAACAGACGCGCAATGTACGCAGCATCCAGGATGCGGTCGCGAGCTAGATGCGCGTCTCGAAGGTAAGCCTCATACAGCTTGGCGTACTGGGACTGCAGGATGTAGGGCAGCGCGGATGAAAAACCCTGCTTGGGCCGATTCACGGTCTCCGTCGGAAGATAGCGTGAGGCGAGCTTGCGCTGAATGTATCGCAAACTTCCTCTGCGCACCTTTAGCGTCGAAGGCAGCTGAGCAGCGAACTCGGCGAGCTTATGATCCATGAACGGACTTCGAACTTCCAGACCATGGGCCATGCATACGCGATCGGTGATCATCACGGGATGATTCGGCAAGCGCACATTGCTGTCCGCATACAGCATGCGATCGAGGGCATCGCCGCTCGCCTGCTCGTAAGGTGTGCGGATCGCAGCCTCCGCATCAAATGCGGACCAACGCTGCCGCACCTCCTCTGAAAAAAGGGCCGCGCGCCGTTCTCGATCGAAATAGAAATAGCTGAGGCTTGCCGCGTACCGAGCGCCCCCCATATGAAACGAAAGATTGTGGAGCCAGCGCAACTGATGACCCAAGCTCTTGTACCAGCCCGACTCCGGGATCAGCGCAACGGCTGGCGCGAGCAGCGTACGGCGCAGCGCCGCAGGGACCCGGCTGTAATGGGACGCGTAGAGATTGCCGTAATAGCGGTCATACCCACCGAACAACTCATCGCCGCCGTCGCCGCCGAGCACCACTTTGACATGTCGCCGAGCGAACTGCGCAAGCAGCCACATGCATGCTGACAGCGGATCGGAGGGTTCATCGAGGGCCCAGACCAGATCGGGCAGCAATGACCCGATCACCGGCGTGATGTGCGTGTCGTGATGGTTCGTATGCAGCAGCTGTGCAAGCGCGCGAGCGACAGGCGCTTCGTCGTACTCCTCGTAGTCCAGTCCGGCGGTGAAAGTCGGGAGGCTTTCGATCCCAAGGCGCCGATTCAACATCGCGACCAGGAGACTCGAATCGATGCCGCCGCTCAGAAAAACCCCCACTGGAACGTCGCTCACCAGGTGCAACCGCAGCGCTTCCTCTACGCGCGCTTCCAGTTCGTCGATCAGGGACTGTTCTGCACCGCCTAGTTTGGGCGCTTGCCTGAGATCCCAGTAGCGTCGTATCTGCGGCGCAGCGTCGGCTTCCAGCGTGAGTGCGCACCCTGGCGGCAGCTTGTGTACGCCCTCGAACATCGAGAGCGGCGCATCGATCAAGCGAAGCGCGAGATACTGGTCAAGCGCCTCTAGATTCAATCGGGGGCGCTGGTCCAACGGCGCAAGCAGAGCCTTGATTTCCGATGCGAACGCGAATCCGTGCGCGTCGAACGTGTAGTACAAGGGTTTT
>DATAFY010000548.1:0-3336 GCA_036257205.1 Steroidobacter sp.
GCGCGAAGCTGCGCGAGAACGCGCCGTAGAAGCTTTCCACGCGAATCTCGTTCTCGTCCTTCTGCTCCTTCTCGTGCTTGCGCTCGCCTCGCAGCGTGATGACGTCATCTTCCACCGTGATCTTGACGTCCTCCTTCTTCACTTCTGGCAGCTCAGTCTTGATGAGATATTCCTTCTCCGTCTCGCTCATGTCCGCGGTTGGCGTCCATTCCGTCCCGCCCTCGCGGCGCCGCAACGCGCGGCCGAAGAAGGGTGAGGCATTGCGGAAGAAATCTTCCATCTTGAGGAACGGCTCCCAACGAGTAAGACTTGGCTCCCAACGTGTCAGGCGCATAAACGCCTCCTCTTGCATGAGCAACTGATGTGCGCCTCTCGATAAGAAAGCTTTCCTCAACGAGTCCCGCGTCAACATGCGGAGATCCTCGTAAGAACTCTCGGGCCGCGAGAGCCCGCTTTGAGTCTTTCACTCCGTCCGCGCCAGCGGCGTTGCTCGGATACGAATTCCTCTGTCGCACTTACGTAGTCGAGCGCAACCGCTAGGGAGTACCTCGCATTTTCGACGGCAAGTCGGCCGCCTAAAAGAGCCAGATGAACGGATCTGGAGGGGGCCATGAAAACCGCGATCGCCGGGCTGCTATTCGCGATCGCCGCGCAGCAACGCCGCACTCTGCCTCCGCCATGCCCGCCTTCGCGCGGCAATACAAAGTGAGCTGTGTCGTCTGTCACGACGCTTTTTCGAAGCCCAACGCCTATGGCGAGAGCTTCGTCGCCCCAAATTACAGGATACCGCATTGGCGGGAGACCATGGCGGACCTCGGCGATGCGCGGCTTGCGCTGCCGAAGGCGTTGCCGCTCGCGGTGCGTGCGCAGGCATACATTCAGGGCCGCGAAGGCGAGGACATCGATCCAGCCACCGGGCCCGACGGGCAACAAGTCAAGCTTCAATTTCCAGACGCCGTACCTCATCAAGCTGCTCTCGAGCACGCCGCTCTTCGAACACGTGACGTTCTACTTCTACGGCATCTTCGCGGAGAAAGGCGGCAACGGCGAGACGCTGATCGAGGACGCCGGGTTCAGGCATGACGATCTGTTTGGAACCGGCGTGGCTGGTCAAATTGGCAATTGCAGATCTCCGATCTGATGTTTCCGTGCGAAATCCGGCTCGAGAATCACGTGCTGATCGGACTGGACGCCGCATACTGAGGCCGGGCGTTCGGGCCTTTTCAGGAGGGCAGTCATGCAAACACGAAGAATCCTTGCAGCACTAGGTCTCACTGGCCTGATGCTCGCCGCACCGCTGACGGCGGACTCCGCCGAGCAGCAGGAAGAAGCGCCGTACAAGGTGGTGAACGGCAAGGTCGACGAGCGCACATTTCTGGGCTGGCAAGCCTTTCACTCCGCATGCCATGCCTGTCACGGCGTCGACGCCATCGGCACCGCTGTTGCGCCGAATCTCGTTGAGCGCGTCAAAACACTCTCAGCGCGCGATTTCAGCATCAAGGTTCTGACGAGCTATCGCCTGGCTCTGCCCTCCGGCGAGGTGAGCGGCGATGATCCGACGGCGCTGCGCGGCGCGTTTCTCGACGAAGTATTGAGGCGGCAGCGCGGCGAGCTGATCATGCCGGCCTGGGAAGGCGATCCGAAGATCCGCCCGTACCTGCTCGACCTGTACGCGTACTTGAGAGCGCGCGCGGACGGCGCGCTCGGGCCCGGCAAACCGGAGCGGATTACAGATTGAGAAACAGGCGCCGGGCGCTGCCGCGCTTTATCCGGGGAACTCACTGCTTCAACCAACGCCGATGCCGCAACTGCCGGTGGCGACATGACGCATGTTGCTCGATGACTTCACTCAGGATTCGCGGGTCGCGTACTTCTCGATGGAGATCGCGCTGCGCGCCGAAATACCGACCTACGCCGGAGGTCTGGGAGTCCTGGCGGGCGACACCATGCGCTCGGCCGCGGATCTGGAGTTGCCGCTGGTCGCCGTTACGCTCATCAGTCGAGCGGGTTACTTCCGGCAGGAGATCGATGCGGAGGGCCGGCAGCTCGAGCGCCCTGCGTCGTGGCGCCCGGAGGATTGGGCGAAACCTCTCGATGCGAAGATCGCGGTGCAAATCGAAGGCCGGCCCGTGTGGATCACCGCCTGGCTCTATGTGCTCGACAGCGACCTCGGCGGGCGCGAGCCGGTTCTGCTGCTCGACACGGATCTGCCGGAGAACCGCGCCGATGATCGTGAGATCACGCATTACCTGTATGGCGGAGATGATGCGTATCGCCTGAAGCAGGAGGTCGTGCTCGGCGCCGGCGGCGTGCGCCTGCTGAACGCGCTCGGCTTCAGGATCACCATGTACCACATGAACGAGGGTCACTCGGCGCTGCTCGGACTCGAGCTTCTCGAGCGCAACACTTATCCGCGCGCGGACCTTCGTCCTGGCGAGCCGCCGTACGACATCCCGCGTGTGCGCTCGTTGTGTCGCTTCACCACGCATACGCCGGTCGAGGCGGGACACGACCGATTTTCCTACGAGCTGGTGCAGCAGGTGCTCGGCGCGCCGATCGATCAAGGCGTGCTCAAGGCGCTGGCGGGCGAGGACCGGCTCAACATGACGCGGCTCGCGCTCAACTTGAGCGAGTACGTGAACGGCGTGGCGAAGCGACACGCGGAAGTGTCGGGGCAGATGTTTCCCGGGTACCGAGTGCACGCCATCACGAACGGCGTGCACCCGGCGACATGGACGGCCGAATGCATTCGCAGCGTCTACGATCGCTATGTACGCGGCTGGCGCCACGAGCCCGAGATTCTGGCGCGCGCCGATTGCTGTATTCCTGGATCGGCCATTCTCGATGCGCACGCGCGCTGCAAGATGCAGTTGCTCAAGCTCGTGCGCACGACGACGTGCGTCGAACTCGATCCCGGGGCGCCGATTCTCGGGTTCTCGCGGCGCATGACGGCGTACAAGCGCCCCGACCTGCTCTTCCGCGATCTCGGCCGCCTCGAGGCCATCGCACGAAGCCGCCCCTTCCAGATTGTGCTTGCGGGCAAGGCGCATCCGCGCGATGACGGCGGCAAGCGACTCATCCAGCAGCTGCACGCCTTCATGCGTTCGCTCGAAGGCAAGATCAGGATAGCTTACGTCCCCGACTACGACATGCGCATTGCGCTCACGCTCGTTTCGGGGGCCGATGTGTGGCTGAACACGCCGCTTCGCCCGCTGGAGGCCTCGGGCACGAGCGGCATGAAAGCGGCGCTAAACGGCGTACCGAGCTTATCCGTGCTCGACGGCTGGTGGATCGAAGGATGCATCGAGGGCGTGACCGGCTGGTCCATCGGCGATG
>DATAFY010000571.1:0-3610 GCA_036257205.1 Steroidobacter sp.
CGCTCATCACTCTGTTACCGGACCCCTCTCTGAAGTCGCCCTACAGCGTAGCGAAGTGCTGCTGAAGCAAATAACCGACGCTGTACGCCAGCGCGGCGGCGACGCCCCCGACCAGCAGCGTCTCCAGACCCGACCGCAGAATCGAGCGACCCAGCACGTGACCCTTGAGCATGCCTACAGCGGCGAACGCAGCTGCGGTGACCGCGATGCTGGCGCCAAAACCATGTGCCAAATCCGACGGACCCACGAGGAACGGCAGCAGCGGCAGCAGGCCGACCGCAAGGAAGGCGCCGAACGTCGCCAGTCCTGCGCGTATCGGATTGCGGCTGGCGAGGGAAAGGCCATGTTCTTCGGTCAGCATGGTGTTGACCCAGACTTCTTCCCGTGCGGTGATGACGGCGACAATCTGCTCGAGCAGTTCGCCCGCGAAGCCTTTGCCGGCAAAGATCTGACGTATTTCCTCGCGCTCGCCATCGGGCACATGGCGGATGTGCCTCTCCTCCTGCCGACGCCTTCGTTCTACGTCTTCGCGCTCGCTTTTCACTGAGAGATAGTTGCTCGCGGCCATGCTGAATCCGTCGGCGATGAGATTCGCCAGTCCCAGCACCACGACCACAAGCCCTGGCAATCCGCCTCCCACGGCGCCTGCAACGATAGCAAAGGAGGTTACTCCACCGTCGATGCCGCCGAGCACCGCATCGGACAGGTAGCCGCGCTCCGGCAGTATCCCGATCCGTTGCCGTATGGCTTCCGCAGTGTGGTCGCGGCGCAGGTTCGAACTCTCCGAGGCGTCGCTCATCTGTCTGTCTCCGAGTTCCTGAGGTTCGAAATCCGGATTTCTCGATCGATCATCAACGCTCACTGTCAGTCGCTCCGGCAGAGCCGGCGCTCGGGTTTTCTGCCGGATGCATCATCACGCTCACAGCACGGTTGGCAAATGCCGCGATGCTGTAGTCTTCGTGGGAAAGGCGCTCTCAAAACCGCGCGATATTTGCTATCTCACGTGCACGGGCGATATCGAGACTCATCGCTTTGCCTCGAGCGGACGCCCGGGAGTGGCCCGAGTGGGCGATCGATCCGTCGTCATTGCAATCGCGCCTGGCGTTTCGAATTGCGGCGAGCTGCGCGGCGGGTAAGTTTCTGGGTAACGGAATGACCGTGCGTCTAAATAGCTATGAGGATCAAAGGGTTCGACGCCTCTCCTGGCGCCAGATCCCCTGAACATGGGTTGCATGGCGCGCCTTCAGGACACCCTCTGCGTAGGGCTTCCTGCATGGCCGCCGCCCGTTTGCGCTGCGCTCGCAACGAACCGCAGCTTCGCCGCCCGGGGTTCAGTCGAAGGGATGCTTCAGGACGATCGTTTCCAGTCGGTCTGGTCCGGTGGAGATGATCGCAATGGGCGCGCCGACAAGTACTTCCAGTCGCTGCAGATACGATTGTGCGTTCTTGGGCAGGTCGTCGAATGATTTCACGCCGACCGTGCTCTGCTTCCACCCCGGGTGCTCCTCGTAAATAGGCTCACAGATCGCCAGCGCCTCGGCCCCGAACGGCGGCAGATCGCGCCGCTCGCCTCGTACGTTGTAGCCAACCGCCACTCGTACGGTGTCGAGTCCGTCGAGGACGTCGAGCTTGGTGATGCACAGCCCGGTCACGCCATTGATCTCGACCACTCGCCGCAATCCGGCGGCGTCGAACCAGCCGCAACGGCGGGGTCGGCCCGTCACGCTGCCGTACTCGTTGCCGCGCACGCGCAGGCGCTCGCCGATCTCATCGTCGAGCTCGGTAGGGAACGGACCGCTCCCCACACGCGTCGCGTACGCCTTTGCGACGCCCAGCACGTAGTGCAGATGTTGCGGACCGACGCCGGCGCCCGCCGCCGCTTGTCCGGCGACGCAATTACTGGAAGTAACGAACGGATACGTGCCGTGGTCGATGTCGAGCAACGCGGCTTGCGCGCCTTCGAAGAGCAGCCGGCGCCCGCTGCGGATGAGCGCATTCACTTCGCCCGAAACGTCGGCGACCATCGCTCGTAGCGGCTCTGCGAGCTGCAGCGATTCATCCAGCGTCTGCTGAAAATCTATCGGCGCCGCCTCGAAATAATTGCGCAGGACGAAGTTATGGTAGTCGAGCACTTCCCCGAGCTTCGCGGCGAAGCGCTCCCGCGCGAATAGATCCTGGACGCGGATCGCGCGTCGGGCCACTTTGTCTTCGTACGCCGGTCCGATCCCGCGGCCGGTCGTGCCGATTTTCGCGTGCCCCATCGCCGCCTCGCGCGCCTGATCGAGCGCAATGTGGTGCGGAAGGATCAGTGGACAGGCTTCCGAAATTCGCAGGCGCTGTCTCACATCCACGCCTGCGCGCTCCAGCTCTCCCATTTCCTCGATCAGCGCCTTGGGCGACAACACCACGCCGTTGCCGATGAAGCACTTCACCCCCTCGTGCAGGATTCCGGAAGGGATCAGGCGCAGAACGGTTTTCTTGCCGTTGATGACCAGCGTATGACCGGCGTTGTGACCGCCCTGAAAGCGCACGACGCCGCCGACGCGATCGGTCAACAGATCGACGATCTTTCCCTTGCCTTCGTCGCCCCACTGGGCTCCGATGACGACGACGTTCTTGCTCATGACTGACGGAAGCAATTGATGATGGTGAGAGTCGGTGGAGAGAGCCGGTCGCGTCTGCGAAGGGGCTGACTAGTTCCGGATGAAATAGAGCAGAGCAATACCCACGCTCATGCTGATCAGCCCCCACAGGCGAAGATGCGAGTCGGTCACGTTCGCGAGCGAGAGCATAATGCGCCTTAACGCCTGCGGGTTGAGAAACGGCAGCATGCCTTCCAGCACGAGGTACAGGGCGAAGGCCGCCAGCAGATCGGACCAGTTCACGCAGCTCAGCGGGCGTTCGGCCGATTGAGGTACTTGAAGAAGTCGCTGTCGGGCTTGATCACCAAGATATCGCTTTCGGACCCAATCGCTTTCTGGTAGGCCTGAAGGCTGCGGTAGAACGAATAGAACTCCGAATTGCGCGAATACGCCTTGCCGTAAATCTCTGCGGAAGCCGCATCGCCCTCACCGCGGATGAACTCCGCCTCCCGATACGCCTCGGCCAGCAGTTCAGTACGCTGACGGTCGGCTTCCGCGCGCAGCTTTTCCGCGTTCTCATCGCCTTCCGCGCGCAGACGCTTCGCCTGGCGATCGAAATCCTGACGCATGCGCAGGAACACAGATTCGCTGACCTCTTCCGGAAGATCGATCTTTTTCACGCGAACGTCCACGAGCTGCAGGCCGAGTCCGCGCGTGCTCGTTTCGGCCCGTTTCAGAATCTCCCCGGTGAACTCGGCGCGCTCTGCGGCGACGACCTGCTGAATCGTGCGCCGGGCGATCACATCTTTGATGCCGTCCTTGACGATGCTGCCGAGACGGCCCGCCGCGATCTCCTCATCGCCGCCGGCGGTCGCCTGGTAATACGTGGAGACGTCTGCAATGCGCCATTTGATATAGAAATCGATGCGCAGAATCTTGCCTTCGCTCGTCAGGAACTGCTCGGACGGGTAGTTGCGCGTGGTGATGCGGCGCTCGAACTTGTGCACTTCGTGATAGAACGGCGCCTT
>DATAFY010000582.1:0-1721 GCA_036257205.1 Steroidobacter sp.
TGATCCAGCGCTGCGCGCACGCGCTTGCCGATCTCCTTGGCGCCGATCCCCGCGATGATGAGCGGCAGTGCGACGTTGTCGAAGATCGTCCTGTCGTGCAGGAGCTTGTGGTCCTGAAACACCATGCCTATCTGGCGGCGAAAGGCCGGCACTTTCGAGCGCGACACGCCGGCGACATTCTGTCCGTTGACGATCAGCTGCCCGCGCGTCGGTCGCTCGATGAGCGCGATCAGCTTGAGGAGGCTCGATTTGCCCGCGCCCGAATGCCCGGTGATGAACGCGATCTCACCGGCGCCGATCTCGAGCGACAGGTCGCTCAGGGCCTCGCGGCCGTTCGGGTAACGCTTGTAGACGTGGTCGAACCGGATCATTCGTTGTTTTCGGCGCGGCCTTGGGGAATCCCTTCATACGTCGCGTTTGAGCAGCGCGTCAACGAAAGCCTCTGCGTCGAACTCCGCGAAATCCTCCGCCGCCTCGCCCACGCCGATGTAGCGGATCGGCAATTTCAGCTCGCTCGCGACGGCGAAAACGATCCCGCCTTTCGCGGTGCCGTCGAGCTTGGTCAGTACGACGCCGGTGACGCCGAGCGCTTCGTGGAAGAGACGCGCCTGCTGCAGGGCGTTTTGTCCCTGGCTTGCGTCGAGCACGAGGAGGACCTCGTGCGGCGCCTGGGCGTCGACTCGTCCCATCACGCGCTTGATCTTCTTCAGCTCGTCCATGAGGTTCGATTGCGTGTGCAGCCGGCCCGCTGTATCCGCGATGAGCACGTTGATCCTCCGCGCCTGCGCCGCTTGCATCGCATCGAAGGCGACAGCCGCCGGATCCGCGCCGGTAGCCTGAGCGATCACGGGGACGTCGTTGCGCTGGCCCCAGATCTGTAACTGCTCGACCGCAGCCGCGCGAAACGTATCACCCGCGGCGAGCAGCACTTTGAGCCCGTCATCCTTGAGCTGACGCGCAAGCTTGCCGATCGTCGTGGTCTTGCCCGCCCCATTGACGCCGACCACGAGCACGGCGAACGGCGCGACGCTGCGATCGATCGTCAGCGGCTGCGCGCACGGGCGCACGATCTCGAGAAGCGAAGCGCGCAGCGCATCGAGGAGCGCGTTCAGATCGCCGAGCTCCTTGCGTGCGACTTTCTTGCGCAGGTTTTCCAGAATGCGCTCGGTCGTCTCGACGCCGACGTCGCCCATGATGAGGCGCGTCTCGAGCTCATCGAGCGCCTGCTCATCGATGCGGCCCGCCGGCAGGAGGTTCGCGAGATCGTAAGTGAGCCAGGAGTCCCCGCGATTCAACTTTGCGCGCAGGCGCTTGAACAAGCTCTGCGTCTCAGGGGGCTTCTCTGCGGGGCCTTCAGTTTTCTTGCCGAAGCCGAACATGGCGTAGATCGCTTGCCTTGGGTTGCGGACGGGGCGGGCGATTCTAGCAGCAGCGCCCCGCGCCGCCGTCGGGCGCCGGCAAACGTGCGCGATATGATCCGGCGCATGGTGCGCGTCGGCAAAAAAACCGCAGCGGGCGGCAAACCCGCCAATCGGCTGCGGATCATCGGCGGGTTGTGGCGCGGCCGACCCCTCGAATTCCCGCCCCTCGAGGCGGTGCGGCCGTCGCCGGATCGGGTGCGTGAAACGCTGTTCAACTGGCTGCAGGGACGCATCGTCGGCGCCCGCTGCCTCGATCTGTTCGCCGGCAGCGGTGCGCTGGGGATCGAAGCGCTCTCGCGC
>DATAFY010000588.1:0-1973 GCA_036257205.1 Steroidobacter sp.
TTGCTCGTGAGTGCCTGGCTGCCTGGAGTGTCAGACACCCACCGGCACGCGGGCAGCACCTTCTCCAGTGCGCCTTTGACATAGAGGACGAGACCCTTGCCTGTGCGATGCACGGTCACGAGACGTTTTCGATCCGAATCGAACGGGATCTCATCGACTTTTGGCGCATCGTCAGGCACGTGTGGGGCAGCCGCTTCAACGAGCGCGATTTCCATCGGGTCGCCCAGCCACCGCGCATCGGGCCGGCCCGTGTCCTTCAGGTCGTGGCATCGCCGGGCGCACTCCAGAAAGAACATGAGTCTCGCGCGAGATTCGGACGTCAGCGCTGATGGATCCAGGAACTCGCCGTGCGTGTAGACCGTCCGCAGCGCCATGCGGTTTTCAGTCAGTGTGCCGGTCTTGTCGGT
The DNA here is from genome assembly GCA_036257205.1 of Steroidobacter sp. Classification (GTDB taxonomy): domain Bacteria; phylum Pseudomonadota; class Gammaproteobacteria; order Steroidobacterales; family Steroidobacteraceae; genus Steroidobacter. The sequence goes on from DATAFY010000588.1 coordinate 408, forward strand.
ACAGATGACGGTTGCGGCGCCAAGCGTCTCCACGCTGGCCAACCGGCGCACGAGGACACTGCGGCGAGCCATGCGCCGCGACGCCATAGCCAGCGCCAGCGTCAGTGTAGGCAACAGCCCTTCCGGAACATTCGCCACGATGATGCCAATCGCGAACGTCAAGTTCGCCGATCGCGAGATACCCAGTGCCTCGCCGATGGCGAACACGAGACTGCCGGCGGCAACCGCCAGCACCGCGATGACACGACTGAGCCATGCCAGCTCGCGCTGCAGCGGCGAGGGCACTTCGTCAGTGGCTTGCGCGAGGCGCGCAATCTTCCCGAACTCGGTGCGCATTCCAGTCGCCAGTACCAGCGCCCGGGCACTGCCGGATACCACGGCCGTCCCTGCGAGCAGGGCGTTTCGGCTGTGCAACGCACCGATCGCGGGACCGGGTTGAGCATCTCGTGCGACCGGATGCGATTCACCAGTGACCGTGCTGATGTCGACGCGCAGCGTGAACGCCTGGATCACCCGACAATCGGCAGAGATGCTGTCACCCGTTTCGACGAAGATGACATCGCCTGGCACTAGTGTTTCGGCGGGGATCCGCGAGGCGCGGCCATCGCGCAGCGTCGTGACTTCCTGCGGCAGCAGTTGCTGAAGGGCGCGGAACGCTTCCTCGGCGCGGTATTCCTGCCAGAAGGAGAACAGGCCGTTGACGAGAATCACGACCACGATTGCCAGCGCCAGGGCGCGCATCCCGTGTCCGGGATCGCTCAAGTCGGCGGCAAAGGCGAGCAGGGCCGCCAGCCACAGCACGACGGCAAAGAAGTGCGCGAACTCGCGAACGAACCGGAGCGCAATCGGCACTCGCGCCGCCTGCTCGATTCGATTGGGACCGAACTCGACGAGCCGCCGCGTCGCCTCCTGCGACGTGAGGCCCTGTGCGCTGCTTCGCAGACTGTCGAGCGCGGCGTCAACGGTGAGCTCGTGGACGTGCATGATGGGACTGGTAATCATTAACCAGAATCGGCCTCTTCAAGCCGGAGGTGATCCGGCGCCGGGGGCCGTAGCGCATCGTGGAGGAGGTGGAATCCGCGACGCTGGAGCGGATCGACTGGTTTAACACTCGGCGCCTGCTCGAGCCGATTGGTTACGTGCCGCCGGGCCGAGTACGAGCCGGCGTATCATCGGCACACTGAGGCAATGGCACTCACGTAATTCGCTCTCTGGCACATTCGGACGGTTCAGAGCGAGACAGTTGCGGGAGAACTGGCTGATGGACGCTGCACACACCGGCCAACCACTTGAGGGCGAGAGCCCATTGAGCTTCGAAACCGCCGCCGAACATGCCACCGCGCGGGTTCCGATGGTGGGACGCTTCCAGCGGGCCGGCGACGTCCGAAAATCCCTGGTTGGACACCGTTATGAAAGCGCGAGCCACATTGTCGTGTGTGAGGCTGACACATTCCTCGGCATCGTGACGATTGAGGAACTCTTGTTGGCCTCTGCAGACGCCAAGATGGAATCGCTGATGGATCGCGGAGCCCCGATTGTCGCGCCTGGCGTCGATCAGGAGGTTGC
>DATAFY010000273.1:0-3961 GCA_036257205.1 Steroidobacter sp.
GGCGACGACGCGCCCGGTGTTCGGCGCCGAGGTCATCGAGTACCGACTGCCGAGCGCAACCAGACTCGGGGCGATGCTGGGCATCAAAGAGTATCCAACGCCCACGGTGGTCGGGATGTACAACGCGCTGTTGTCGGCGCCGTTCTCGTTCGTGCTGACGCAGTCGTTTACGTGCCTCAGCAAGGCGACCGGGCAGGGACTGTTGCAGCGGCAGTACAACCGCATGGCCAATGCGGGCGACTTCGCGGTGACCCAGGCCGAGCAGCTCAACGATGCGCTCGATGGGCTCACGTCCAACGAGTTCGTCATGGGAGATCATCACTTTTCGTTGCAGGTGCTCGTGGATGTCGAGGCGAGCGAGCCTGCTGCACAGCGCATGAAGCGCTTGAACGATGCGATCGCGCTTGCCCGCACGCTGCTTGCGGATACGGGGATGACGGCGGCGCGGGAGGATTTAGGGATGGAGGCGGCGTTCTGGGCGCAGCTGCCGGGATGTTTCGCCATGCGACCGCGCAAAGCGCCGATCACCTCACGAAACCTGGCGGCGATGGCGCCCTTTCACAATTATCCGAGCGGGCGAGCGAGCGGCAATCACTGGGGGGAAGCGCTTGCCTTGCTGATCACCAACGCCCATTCGCCGTACTACTTCAGTCTGCATGCGAGCGATCCGCACGATCCGGAGGGCGGCAGCCGGAAGGACGCCGGGCACACATTTATCTGCGGGCCGACCGGGTCCGGAAAGACGGTGTTCATCGGCTTCATGGTCTCGATGCTGGCGGCGCAAGGCGCGACGCAGGTCGTGTTCGACAAGGACCATGGTCTTGAGATTCTGGTCCGGGCGCTTGGCGGAAAGTACTTCTCGTTGCGCAATGGGGTTCCGACAGGATTCAACCCGCTGCAGCTCGAGCCGACGCCTGCCAATGTGGAATTCATGAAACGCTGGCTGCGCATGCTGGTGCGCGGATCCACGCCGTGCGGCGTCAGTGAGCAGATGGATTTGGATCAGGCGCTTCGAGGAACGCTGGCATTGCCGATGCAGGCGCGCCGGCTGTCGCGGTTGATTGAGTTTACCGATCCCACGCGGACCGAGGGCGTCCACGCGCGGCTTGCGCGCTGGTGCGAGAGCGCTTGCGGGGAATATGCATGGGTATTCGACAACCCTGCGGATTGCGCTGTGGCGCAGTTGTCCGGCGCGCTCACCGTCGGCTTTGACGTCACGCACTTCCTGAATCACGAGCTCATCCGCGGACCGCTCAATCGCTATCTCTTTCATCTCGTCGAGCAACTGCTCGACGGTCGGCGGCTCGTGTGCTGGGTGGATGAGTTCTCCAACGCCCTGGCCGATCCAGACTTTCAGAACTTTGCGGATAACGCGCCAAAAACCTGGCGGAAGCTCAATGGCGTGCTCTGCGCGGCGACGCAGACGGCGAGCAGCGTGCTGGCCAGCCCTATCGCCAGCACGATCGTGGAGCAGACAGCGACCAAGGTCTTCTTTCCGAATCCCGACGCCAATCAGCGGGACTATGTGGAGGGGTTTGGGCTGACGCAGCGTGAGTTCTCGTTGCTGAAAGAGCAACTCGAGCCCGGCTCGCGGCAGTTTCTCATCAAGCAAGGGCATTGGAGCATCGTGTGCGAGCTCGACCTCAAGGGCTTCGATGCGGAGCTGGCGGTCATCTCGGGGCGTAAGAGTACGGTTGAGCGCATGTATGACTTCATGGCGCGCTTCGGCGAGGAACCCTCGCGGTGGCTGCCGCCGTTCATGGCTGAGTTTTTAAAGAGCAAGGTCGATCCGGCGAATACGGCGATGTGAATCAAAGGAGCATGTCATGGGCGCGATGAAACCTCGGATGGCCATCTTGGCTCTGTGGAGCACACTGCTCGCGACCCCGCTGGCTCACGCGCAGTTTGCGGTCGTGGATGTCCGTGCGATCGCGCAGCTCATGCAGCAACTGCAGACGATGCGGCAAGCGCTTCAGACCGCGCGCAGCCAATTGGCGGAGGCGCAACACACGCGCGACGCCATGCTCGGCGGACGGGGGATGGAGCAGTTGCTGTCGAATACGGTTCGGAACTACCTGCCGCCCTCGTGGGCGGAGATCGAAGCAGTGCTCAATCAGAGAAGCAATCAATATGGCGCGCTGGCCGCTGAGTTGGATGCGCTCGTGCAAGCGCACGCGGTGCTGACGCCAGAGCAGACGGCGCGGTTCTCTGAGCCAGATCGAGAGGACCTCGACGCGTCCCGACGAGCAGCGGCCTTGTTGCAGGTCACAGGGCGTCGGGCCTTGGTCACGAGCAGTGAACGTTTTTCCAACCTACAGCAGCTGATCAACGCCATTGCGAGTGCGTCTGATCAGAAAGCCATTCTCGACCTGCAGGCGAGGATCGCGGTTGAGCAGGGAATGCTCGCGAATGAGCAGACCAAGCTCTATGTGCTCTACCAGGCGGCTCAGGCTGAAGAGCTTGCTCGGCGGCAGCGCATTCGCGAGCAGGCGATCGCCGCCATCGGCTCGCTGCGGCGTTTACCGCCGATCGGACTGTGAGGGCGGGTCGTTTATGGAGTGCTGCGTATTCAGATTCCGGCGCGGCGTGCGGTGTGTGCAGTGGCCCTTAAAAATGGTGGTCATGGTGAAGTTCACGGCCTGCACGCCGACGCCGGAGCCCTCGACGTACGAACGGCGGAAGACCTGAGCAGTCCTCGGTGCGAGGGAGAGAAGCGCGGTGGGTTTTTTCGGCGAGTTCGGCAACTGGCTTAACGGGATTCTCCTGGTCTATATCGCGACCAACACGGCGCGAGTGGCTGCACTCATTGAGCCGGCGGTTGCGACCTTGGCGGTGCTCTACACCATCGTATGGGGCTATCTGCAGCTGACGGGGAAAATTGAAGAGCCGTTCCTTGCCGGGATCAAGCGAATCGTCGTGCTTGTGATCGTGATTGGCGGCGCAGTCCGCCTGTGGATGTACAACGAATTGATCGTCGATACGTTCTTCATCGCACCGGCAAATCTGGCAGGCATGATCGTGGGAGCGTTCGATCAGGTTGGAGTGGTTGACGCAATTCTGGCCTCAGGCGCCGATGCAGCGTCGCTGCTCATTCAACGCGGCGGTCTGCTTGACGGGAATATCGCGTTTTATCTCGCAGGGTTTCTCGTGCACGTCGTCATCGGTGCGACGGTCGTCTACACAGCGTTTCTGCTCACGTTGTCTCGCATCGCGCTGTCGGTTCTATTGGCGATCGGGCCCTTGTTCATCGCGCTGCTCTTGTTCGACAGCACGAGACGCTTCTTCGAGGCGTGGATAGCGCAGTTGGCCAACTATGCGCTGATCGCAATCCTTACTGTCATGGTCGCTGCGCTGATGTTGCACGTTGTGTCTGAAACGGCAGCGGACGTGATCGGCCGCGGCGGCGATATTTTGATCGCGGACGGCATACGTCTGTGCGTCGCTGCCGGGCTCACCTTTCTGGTCATGCGGCAAGTGATGCCGATGGCGGCGGGACTCGCCAGTGGATTGGCGCTGAGCACCTTTGGAGCGGTGAGCGCGGCCGTGGGGTGGGGGTTGGGAACGGCGAAACGGACCACCGGGCAGCTCCTTAAGGGACTTGCGGATCGGGAGACCTCCCGCTGGGATTCGCTGAGTAGAAAGCTGGGCTATTACACGCGCCGCGGCATCGTGGGCGGAGCGCAGGCGCTGGGGCGCAGATGGCGGGAGAACGGCAGTCGTGCACGTTAGTGCGCTCAGGAGACCGAGCATGAGAATGACCATGAGAGTAGGGATGTGGCTGGTCGTGTTTGTCGCAGGCTGCGCCAGCGATCCGGCGCACCTGAAGTGCGAGCAGCGGTTGGTTCCGATCAATTCGGCGCAGCCAGCCTCCGACGCCGCTGAGCGCGTGAAAGCCGCGCAAGATCGGCCGAACGCATTAGACGGTCAAAGGGAGTGATCCATGGCCAAGGATGCGCAGCTC
>DATAFY010000083.1:0-3925 GCA_036257205.1 Steroidobacter sp.
AGCCGCGGGTAAGCGCATCGATCGCATGTTTCGCTTGCGCGTCGGTCAGCGATGCATATCTCACGAGCGCCATCGGATGCACTTTGATATGCGTACTGACCACGAATTCCATTCGGGCGAGTCCGACGCCGTCGGTCGGCAGGCGCCACCATCTCAGGGCGGCGGCGGGATTGGCGAGATTCAGCATCACCTGCGTGCGCGTCGGCGGTATCGCCGCGAGATCGAGATCCCGGATCTCGATATCCGCGACCCCCTCGTACACGAATCCTTCCTCGCCCTCGGCGCAGGACACCGTAATCTCCTGTTCATCGTGGAGCACCTGTGTGGCGTTGCCGGCGCCGACGACCGCCGGCAGTCCGAGCTCGCGGCTTACGATGGCCGCATGCGAGGTGCGTCCGCCATGATCGGTGACGATCGCGGAGGCGCGCTTCATGATCGGCACCCAGTCGGGATCAGTCGTCGCGGTGACCAGCACCGCGCCGTCGACGAAACGTCCGATGTCGCGGGCGCTCTCCAGAAGACACGCGCGCCCGCTGATGGCGGCGGCGCCCACGCTGAAGCCGCTGACCAGCTGACGCCCCTTCTTTAGGACGCAATACGAGCGCAAAGCGGTCGCCTCCCTGCGTGACTGAACCGTCTCCGGCCGAGCCTGGACGATGTAGAGCTCGCCGCTCGCGCCGTCCTTCGCCCATTCCATATCCATCGGCGTCTGGTAGTGGCGCTCGATCGAGCACGCCCAACGGCTTAAGGTGAGGATCTCGGCGTCGCTCAGCACGAAACTTGCGCGCTCGACGCGAGACGTCGGCACGTTGCGCGTGGGCGTCGGATCGGCGGTCGCGTAGATGAGCTTGCGAGCCTTGTCGCCGCGCTTCTTCTCAATGATCGGAACGCAGGCGGGATCTGCAAGCAGCGGCTTGAACACCTGATACTCATCGGGATCGACAACGCCCTGAACGACGTTCTCGCCGAGTCCCCAGGCTGCATTGATGAGCACGACGCGGTCGCATCCGGTCTCAGTGTCGATCGAGAACATGACGCCCGCGCCGCCCAGATCCGAGCGCACCATCTTCTGCACGCCGATCGACAGGGCCGTCCTCAGGTGATCGAAACCCCTGGTCTCGCGATAGTCGATGGCGCGATCCGTGAACAATGACGCGTAACAACGCCGGCAGGCGTCGAGCAGCGCGCGCTCGCCACGTATATTGAGGAAGGTCTCCTGCTGTCCGGCGAAGCTCGCGTTCGGAAGGTCCTCGGCGGTCGCGCTGGAGCGCACGGCCACATCGGTTGCTTCGACATTGAACAGCGCAGACAGCTTGCGATATGCGCTCTCAATTGCCCGAACGGTGCGCTCCGGGAACTCGCCGTGCAGAAACGCCGAGCGCAGCGTCTGACCCGCTTCGGCGAGTGGAATTCTCCCATCCCGATAGGCCCGCAGGACGCGCTCGATGACGGGTCTCAGCTTGTTGGCGTCGACGAACTCCCAGTACGCATCGGCGGTCGTCGCAAACCCGGGCGGTACGCTGACGCCTTGCGCCTTGAGCTGACTCAGCATCTCGCCAAGCGACGCGTTCTTGCCGCCGACCGTGGGCACGTCGGTGCGCCGCAGTCCTTCGAACGAAATTACTACCCGTGGTGCGTTCGTCGTCGCCATGAGTTGATCAAGCGGTTAGCGGTTGGCGGTTAGTGTTGAGGAGCTTCCCGCGCTTTCACGGCTTCGCGGCATCAACGCGCGCTGCGCGTCATGAGTTCATCGCGCCGGCGCTGCAGCGCCCTGCGTCGAGATCAGTATTGCCGAGTTCCGTCACTACATCCTTCGGCTCGGCCGCCGAGTCTTCCGCCGCATACCTTCCCATTACGCCGGCAGCGCGTCTTTACGGGAGAGGCGCAGCCCAATGCGGGATTCTGACGCATGCGACAGGCGGGGCTGCAGAGCCTGCGTAGCGCTTACGCGCATCCCCTCATGGCTGCGCCTGCCGTGAGGCACAAGACTTCAAAGCGCGCGCAATGCACCTGTTGTACATCGTGGAGGTTGCATGCCTCGAGTGGTCATGGCGGCGATTCGGACGCCCGACCGCACGGCGCGTCCGCTCCTGCGCAAGGCGGCGTCGCTCGCCAAGGCGCACAGAGCGCAGCTACATCTCGTCCATGTCATCGACATCCCTCCCGACCCCCTGCAATCGGCGGGGGCGGAAGTGCGTCGCGCCGCGCTGAGCCTGCTGCTCGATCGGCGTCAGGCGTTGGGAAAGCTCGCGCAGCGGGCAGAGCTTCGAGCGGTGCGCGCGATCTCGCACGTGAGCTGGGACTATCCCGCGTCCGACGGCCTGGTGCGCGAAGCGCTCAGGCGTCGTCCGCGCTTGCTGGTCGCCGAGTCCCATCCGCGAGGCTTACACGCAGGAGGCGCGCCGCAAGGTGAACGCCGAGGCCGCCCGGCTCGACATTCCACAAGAGAACGTGATCGTCCGCGCTGGCGACCCCTGTCTCAGTTACCGCGTATGTCAAAGAAATATGCGGCGGCGGTTGTCGCGATGGGCGCGCTCTCGCGCCGCGGCCTCAACCGTCTGTTCATAGGAAACACTGCCTGAGCGCGTGATCGATGATCTGACCTGCAATGTCCTCATCGTCAAACCACGCGGCTTCAATACTCCGGTCGGGCGCTCAGCAGGGCGATCGAAACTCGCATTCGCAGCATGAATTACCTGCAGAGAGGACCTCCATGTTTCACGTCATAGTCGCAGACGCCAAGACGGTGCACGTATTCGAGAGCGGTGCAGACGACGCCGGCCTCCGCAAACTCGCAGCCTTTCACAATCCCGATGCGAAAGCGCATGAGCGCGATCTCGTGACTGATCGGCCCGGCCGCACAGCGTCCAGCGCAAACAAGGCGCGGCAGGCTTACGAGCCGAACGTGACCGCACGCCAGCACGCGCTTCAACGCTGGCTGAAGCTGATCGGCGGGCAATTGCAGCGACTGCTTGCAGCGCGTCGCAGCGAAGGGTGCGTATTGATCGCGGGGCCCCGCCTGCTGGCGCAACTTCGCAGCAGCCTGCCCGCGAAGCTGAGCGCCCTCAATCGCGTCGAACTGCAGCGCGACCTCGCAACGCAGCCAGCCGCAGCGCTCGAGCGCCGCGTGCAGCCCGCGTTGCGCGAGTTGCGGCGGCGCCGGGCGCTGAATCGGCCTGGCGCCGCTCGTGAGGGCGGAGCACGAGCGACGACGGCGTCGCTTTGAGCCGCAGATGCACGCGATAAAGGCGATCGGCGGATTTATGTTGCAGGATGCGCAGCGCGACGGCGTCCCCGTGAGTCTGGCCGACAAGGTCCGCGCGCTGAAATCACCGTCCTCCTATGCGGAGCCTGCGCAGACGATCGAGGCTATCGAGACGCATTTCGCGTGGGTCTTTCTCGCGGGCGCGTATGCGTACAAGCTCAAGAAGCCCATGCGATTTGCGGAACTCGACCTCGCGACCCTCGCGGCGCGCCACTTCGTCTGTCGCGAGGAGCTGCGTCTCAGCCGCCGGCTTGCGCCGGACGTTTACCTGGGGGTGACGCCGCTCACGCGAGAAGCTGACGGCGCTATACGCGTCGGCGGCGCCGGCGTCGCGGTCGAATGGCTCATCAAGATGCGACGCCTGCCGTCCGAGCTCATGCTGGATCGCGCGCCCACCGCCGGCGCTGCTCTATCGCAGAAGCTCGTGCAGCTCGGCCGCCTGCTTGCGCAGTTCTATCTTGAGCAGCAGCGGGTCGTGTTCGATGCGCATGCTTATGTCCGGCGGATGGCGCAGCAGATCGAGCAGGATGGTGCGGCGTTGCGGTCGCCGGACCTGCATATCGCGCGATCGCTCGTTGAAGCCGTCTCATCCGCACAGCTCGCGGCGCTCGGGCGCGTGGAGCCGGAGCTGTCCGCCCGCGCGGAGGAGCAGCGCATAGT
>DATAFY010000103.1:0-5587 GCA_036257205.1 Steroidobacter sp.
CAGGAATTGACCCGCGAGGTGATGGGGCGCGGAGCGGTTACGGTCACGAGCTCCGTACGTGAGGCCGTCATTGCGACCGAATTGTCGTTCATCTGCGTGGGTACGCCCGCACGCGGCAATGGGAGTCAGGATCTATCGGCCATTATGCGGATAGCAGAGCAAATCGGCGCCGTTCTTCCTGAAAAGAAATCACATCACGTCATCGTGGTTCGTTCGACCGTGAAGCCGGGAACTGTGGAAGGACTGATTCAGCCAGCACTGGAATCCGCGTCCGGACTCAAGGCCGGGCGCGACTTCAGTGTGTGTTTCCAGCCGGAGTTTTTGCGCGAAGGAACATCGATTCATGACTACGATCATCCCCCGCTGACCGTCGTCGGAGCCTCTGACGAGTACGCCGTCGGTTTGTTGCGCTCAGTGTTCGGTCATTTGCCCTGCGAATTCGTCCACACCTCTATTCGCACTGCGGAGATGCTCAAGTACGCATGCAACGCTTTTCACGCGCTGAAAGTGACGTTCGCGAACGAGATCGGCCGCATTTCGCAAGCGATCGACGTCGACCCGCACGAAGTGACGAAACTGCTTTGTATGGATCGGCAGCTCAACATTTCCTCCGCCTACCTTCGGCCTGGGTTCGCATTCGGCGGCTCGTGTCTGCCGAAGGACCTCAAGGCGTTGCTCTATCTCGCCAAGAGCGCAGACGTTGACGTGCCCATGCTAGCAAACATCCTTCCGAGCAATGCGGTGCACATGGAACACGCAATCGACATCGTGCTCGGCGCGGGCAGGCGTTCAATCGGCATGATCGGCCTTAGCTTCAAGGCTGGCACCGATGATTTGCGGGAAAGTCCGCTTGTCTTGATGGCGGAGCGTTTCATCGGGAAAGGATTTCAGCTCGGCATCTATGATCCGGAAGTGAATGTGGCGCGCCTGATCGGCGCAAACAAGCGCTTCATCGACGAGAGCATTCCTCACATAGCATCGCTGATGACGAATGATCTTGGATCTCTGATTGCAAGCTCGGACGTATTGATCGTCGGGATGAAGAGCATGGAAGTGCTCGCCGCCATCAAATCCAAGACACGGTCGGGTCAGCTCCTGCTCGATATTGCAGGCATTCCGGAACGGCAGGCCCACCGTGCTCAATACCAGGGCGTCTGCTGGTGAGCGGCGCTCAATGCATGTGGAAGCTCATAGCATGAGCGCCGTCGCGGAGACGACGCGAACGCGCCGCGTACTGATCATCGTCGAGAATCTGCCATGTCCATTCGATCGGCGCGTATGGCAGGAAGCTCGCACGCTCGCCGCCGCCGGCTACGGTGTGGCGGTAATCTGTCCAAAAGGCGAGGGCTGCGAGAAGAGCTTTGAGGAGCTTGATGGGATCGCGATCTACCGTCATCCTCAGTCTTTCGAGGCGAGCGGCGCATTCGGTTACCTCGCCGAATACGCGTGGGCGCTCTTAGCGGAGTTCGTTTTGTCGTTACGCGTGCTGTTGGAACGAGGTTTCGATGCGGTCCATGCCTGCAATCCGCCGGACACCATTTTCCTGATCGGCGGTTTCTACAAGCTGTTCGGCAAGAAATTCCTCTTCGACCATCATGACATCAACCCCGAGCTGTATGAGGCCAAGTTTCAACGGCGAGACTTCTTCTATCGACTGATGGTGCGTCTGGAGCGATTGACTTTCAGGACCGCAGACGTCTGCCTGGCGACCAACGAATCGTATCGGCGCATTGCAATCGAACGCGGGCGGCGCGCGCCCGAGCAGGTCTTCGTGGTGCGCAGCGGCCCCGACCTGCGGCGGCTCAAGATTCTTCCTCCAGATCACGCGCTGAAGCGTGGTCGCAGGTATCTCGTCGGCTATGTAGGGGTCATGGGCCGGCAGGAAGGCATAGACGGGCTGCTTGCGGTCGTGCATCACATCGTACACGTGATGCGGCGCGCCGATATTCACTTCGGACTCGTGGGCGGCGGGACAGAGTTGGCCGCCATGCAGACATTGGCGAAGCAGTTGGCTGTGGAGGACTACGTTACGTTTACCGGGCGCGTGCCTGACGCGGATCTTCTCGCCATGCTCAATACCGCGGATGTCTGCGTCAATCCGGACGCAGCCAATGAGATGAACGACAAGTCCACGATGAACAAGATCATGGAGTACATGGCGCTCGGTAAGCCCATCGTTCAGTACGACCTCACGGAAGGCCGGGTGTCGGCGAAGGACGCGTCGTTATACGCGGAGCCCAACGATCCGATCGACTTCGCGGAGAAGCTCGTTGGACTGCTTGAGGACGAGCCGCTGCGCATGCAAATGGGTAGCGCGGGCCAGGAGCGCGTGCGCAGTGTGCTGTCCTGGGAGCATGAGGCGCCGCGCCTGTTGGCGGCGTATGACGCGCTGTTCAGCTAGGGGCGGAGCTTCCTGACCCGAATGTCTATATGCGTTACGTTGCACTCGCCGCAGGATACGAGGGGACCCTGGCCAGGAATGGCCGCTGCGATGCACGTTGCATCGACTCACTGCACTCAGTGGCCGCCAGCGGTCGAAAGCTGATTCTCGTCGCCGGCCGCGTGCTGCGTGAGCTGCTGGAGACGTTTCCTGAGGCGCGTCTCTTCGACTACATCGTCGCCGAGAACGGCGCGGTCATGTATCGACCTGCCACTCGCGAGTCCGCCATTCTTGCGCAGGCGCCGCCAGAAATCCTGCTGCATGAGCTACAGCGGCGAGCGGTGGCGCCCCTGTCCGTAGGCAGCTCGAGCATCAATACTTCGGATTCGAACCGCTCGCTCGTGGCTGACGCCTTGCAGAAGCTCGGGCTCGATTTTCAGATCTTGTCGAACGAAGGCGTCATGAGTGTGCTGCCGCCGGGGGTGGACAAGGCCTACGGCGTACAGGCGGCGCTGAAGGAGCTCGGGTTATCGCAGCATAATCTCGTAGCGATCGGGGACGGTGAAAACGACATTGCGCTCTTCGAACTGGCTGAACACGCGGCCGCCGTGCGGGACGCAGATCCTGCGCTCAAGCGAGTGGCCGATCAAACGACGCGCGGCGAGTGCTCCGAAGGCTTTCTGGAGTTGACTAAAGATCTAATCGCAACGGACCTCGCAGCCGCGCCGCCGCGAAAACGAATATTTCTCGGTCGGTGCGATGACGGTCGGGAGATCTGGATTGCCCCGGGGCGCGATTCGCTAATCGTCTGCGGACCGGCCGGCGCGAGCCAGTCCGCAGTCTGCGAACGGCTGCTCCAGGAGCTGCTTGCGCTGGAATATCAATGCTGCATCGTCGAAGACGAGACTGGAGGCGACCGCACCGTTCGTTCTGGAGTGGCGGCTTTCGGCGAAGCGCACGACGCACCGCGCCTCACGGACGCGATGAACGCGCTGGAGCAGCCGGCCATGAGCGTTGCGATGAATGTTGCGGCGCTGCCCGCTGAGATGCGGCCGATGTTCACAGAAGCCTTGCTGGTGCATCTGCAGGCGTTGCACGATCGCGTGGGCCGTCCGCACTGCATCCTGCTGAAGCAGGCCCACCGTCTCCTCGCGGGCGAATCCGCAGCCTCTACTGCACGGCTTGCGGAAGTCACAATGGTGTATGCGACGGCCGAACCGCAACGGCTGCCCACGCACATCCTGCGAGGCGTGAAGTTAATAGTCGCGCCCGGCGGACCTATCCGGGCCGCGCTCGCGCCGGGAGATTTCAGAGAAACGGCTCACGCGACGATCGCGGGCGGCGAATCACTTCCTATTTCGGTGTTGCGAGCGGACTCCTCACGTCCCGATCCGCCGTCCTCGGACGCCCGCTCCAGGTTCTCGGGATATTGAATCACTTGTTCAATGCGGTAGTCCTTCATGTCGCGGGCGTGTGTGAAGATGATCAGTTCGCCGAGAAGGCCCAACGCAAAAATCTGCATTCCAAGAACCACCAGGAGAGCGGCCAGCAACAGCGCGGGACGGTCCGCCAACTGCTGATCCATGAACAGGCGCTGCGCGGCCAGCCAGGCGATCACGAGCGCTCCAACGCTGAAAATCGCAGCGCCCAACATGCCGAAGAACCGCAGCGGCTTCTTCGTGAAGCGCACCAGAAAAAAAATACTGAATACATCGAGTGCATGACGCGCATACTCGCGAGGTCGGTAGATCCTGGTGAACCGGTCATGAGCCGATTGCAGTATGTCGACCTCGCTGACGCGAAAGCCGAGACGGCCGGCGAGAATCGCAATGAACCGGTGATGATCTCCATACAGATCGAGTTCCTCCAAGACCTCTCGTCGCATCGCTCGCGCACCGCAGCCGAGGTCGCGAAAATGCGCGCCCGTCACGAAGTTCACGAGCGTGTGAAACGCGGCGCGCCGCGCTCGATCGAACATAGCGCCGTACCGGGGCCAGCGTCGACCGATCGCGACATCGGAATCCTCTAGCGCACCGACCAGCTTGCCGATCTCGCTTGCATCGATCTGATGATAGGCGGGCAATGTAATGACCGCCTCGCCGCTCGCGCGTTCAAAGCCCGCCATCAACGCGGCGGACTCGCCAAACGTGCGCGTAAGTGTGAGCACGGTCAGTTCTTCGCCGGCCTCGAGAAGCTCCTCCAGCGCCTTCCTCGCGTCTTGGTGGGGTCCATCCAGGACGAAAATAAACTCATACGGCCTCCCGATCGCAGCGACGCCCGCCTTGTACTCCTCGTAGAGAGTTTTCAGGTTCGCGCGCCGGACGCCGACCGGCACGATGACCGACAAGCGAGCAAAAACGTAAGGCGTCTTCATGAAGGGCCGTTCTCTGTTCCGAATAGCGGGGGGCGCAGCGCCTTGGAAATGACCTGGCGCCGCGCGATGATACGCTGCGTGAGCCGGGTGAATTCCCGTTCCCGCACGTCGCCGCTCGCATAGATCAGCTCCGCCAGCGCGCCGCTGAACAACATGATGATCGCGGATGCAAGAAACACGATCCCGGTTCCTGCGATGGGCCAGGCGATGGCTGCTTGATGACGCATGATGACGTCGACAGCCGTACGGCCGAGAAGCGCAACGGCGATGACGAACAAAGGCAGAGACAACAGCGCGAACCAACGCATCGGACGCGAGGCGAATGTCGCAATGGTTTTGATGACCATGAGATCGAGCAAGACCTTGTAGATCCGCGAAAGACCATATTTGGAGCGGCCGTATCGTCGCGCGTGGTGGCGAACCTTGACCTCTGCGACGCGTGGTCCCGCGATTGAGGCCATCGCCGGAATGAAGCGGTGCATTTCCGAATATAGCGGGATGCTCTTGATGAGCGGCGCGCGAAACGCCTTGAGCGAACAGCCGTTATCGCGGATCGGAACGCGAGTCACTTTACCAATAAGCCAATTGGCGACTCGCGAGGGAATCTTGCGAGAAACAAGCTTATCCTGCCGCTTGTGGCGCCAGCCAACGACTATGTCGTAGCCCTCATCGATTCGCTCGAGAAACAGGGGGATATCCGCGGGGTCGTTCTGGAGATCTCCGTCCATCGTCACGAGAATTTCGCCGCGAGCTTGATCAATGCCGGCCGCCATGGCCGGGGTTTGTCCGTAATTCCGCCTGAACTTCACGATGCACAGACGTGAATCTATACG
>DATAFY010000114.1:0-7794 GCA_036257205.1 Steroidobacter sp.
GAACCACACATGGGTCTCACGCTTCAAATACTCAAGCGTCTCCAGCACTGCGCCCAGCTCCGCGCCGCAGATCTTGCGGTAAAACGTTTCGGTAAACGCCTTCAAGTCGACGTTCGCCGCGTCCATGCGGCTATAGAACTCCGCGCGCGGTGCGGCGCACATGTAACCTGCCGTGACGGCGACGCTCCGGATGCCTTGCTCGCGACACGCATCCGCCACGTCCATTGCGTACTCCATGAAGATCACGGGGTCGTTATAGGTATAGGCGACGCTCGAACAGCCGAGACGCTTGGCCGCCTGCGCCAGCATTCTGGGCGTCGCGCGATCGGCAAGCGTATCCATCTCGCGCGACTTGCTCATATCCCAGTTCTGACAGAATTTGCAGGCGAGATTACAGCCTGCGGTGCCGAAGGACAGCACGGCTGAGCCCGGCAGGAAGTGATTGAGCGGCTTTTTCTCGATTGGATCGACGCAGAAGCCGCTCGAGCGACCGTATGTGTAGAGCTTGACCTCGCCCTGCTCGACGCCCCGAACGAAGCACAGACCGCGCTGCCCCTCGTGCATCTTGCAGGCGCGCGGACACACGTCGCACTGGACGCGGCCGTCGGAAAGAGCGTGGAAGTAGCGGGTCGGGTGAGATTCGCTCATGAATATGGGGCAGCTGGCATCTGGCCGTTGACAGCTGAATAAGAAGACTCATTCTGTCTGCCGCGCTCTGCAATGAAGCGCAGGCCAGACGAGCTCATCATGCGCCCGATTTCGAATGAAACAAGCGTGCGGCGGCCCGCGGTCGCAGGGCTCTTTTACCCGGCGGAAGCGACCGAGCTGCGCGCTTTCGTGTCGGAGCTTTTGCGACAAGGTTCCGGCCCCGCTGCGCTTGCGCCCGCAAAGGCGTTCATCGTGCCGCACGCCGGCTATGTGTACTCGGGGATCATCGCTGCAAGCGCGTACGCACACGTCGCCGCGCAGCGCGGAACGGTTCGCCGCATCGTCCTCGTCGGGCCCAGCCACCGAACGTATCTGCGAGGCGCCTGTGCGCCCGGTGCGGATGCATTCGAGACGCCGCTGGGTGAAATTCCCGTCGATCGTGAGCTGCGCCAGACGCTGCTTCGCCGAGGGGACGTGTTGCAATCCGACCAGCCGCACGCAACGGAGCATTGCTTGGAAGTGCAGCTGCCTTTTCTGCAGCTCGCGCTCAGTCGCTTCACGCTCCTGCCGCTTCTCTTCGGCGATGCTTCTGTCGAGTACGTCGCCTCGGTGCTCGAGGAGGTATGGGGCGAGCGGGACACGCTCATTCTTGCGAGTTCGGATCTGAGTCACTATCGCGCGTACAAGGCCGCGGAACAGATCGACGCGGCCACGAGCGCGGCAATCCTCGCGCTGGAACCGACGCTCGGGAGCGATCAGGCGTGCGGAGCGGTCGCGGTCAACGGCCTGTTGCGCGCGGCAATGCGAAGAGGCCTGCAGGCAACCGAGCTTGCCCGATGCAATTCCGGAGACACGGCGGGCGATCGAACACGGGTCGTGGGTTACGGCGCATTCGCTTTTCATCACGCTTCATTCGACGGCGGCAAGGGCGGGTCCGCATGACGCTTGACGCCTCGCATCGCCGGCAGCTGCTCGAACTGGCGCGCGCATCGATCAATGCGGCGCTGCGGCGGGGTTCATACCTCGCGCCACAGATTAAGGGCGCGGGATGCGAGCTGCTCGAGCGCAGGTCGTCGTTCGTCACGCTGCGGCTGAACGGCGAGCTGCGCGGCTGCACCGGCACGCTCGAAGCCTCTCGCACGCTCGCTGAGGACGTTTGGCGCAACGCGTATGGATCCGCTTTTGCGGATCCGCGATTCGCGCCGCTCACAGTCGAAGAGTGGAGGATGAGCGATCTGCACATTTCGGTGCTCACCGCTCCGCAGCTCATGAGCGTCGCGAACGAGCGGGATCTGATCGCACAGCTGAGAATAGACGTTGACGGCTTGATACTGCAGCTCGGCGCGGCGCGTGCAACGTTTCTGCCGTCCGTATGGCGTCAGATCGCAGACCCCGCCTCCTTCGTACGCTGCCTAAAACTCAAGGCGGGTTGGCCCGCGGACTTTTGGTCGCCGCAGATTCGCGTATTCCGCTACTGCTCGGAAAGCTTCGAAGAGCAGGACTAAGGGCGGCCTTCCCGCTTTCGCCGACCGCGGGCTCGCCCTATCTGTCTGCGCATTGGGTGATGAGCGACAAGAGCGCAGCGGCCGGAACGCCCGCCCAGGCGGGGCGAGATGCGAGTTCGGTGCGCAGATCACGCAAGGCGCGAGATATCTGAAACAGCGTGAGCAAACGCTCGACGTCGGCTTGCGATACAGGCAGGCAGCCCGCGTCGTCGAGCGCGCTGCGATAGCCCGTGAGAAACGCCTCGCGCGCGACATGCAGCCAGTCGGCAAGCGCCGCTTCGAGGCGGTCCCGCAAGTCCGGGCGTCCTGCGACTGAGCGCTCCAGAGCCGCTGCGCGCGCATAATCAAACGAGCGCAGCACCATTGCCGCGTCCGCCAGCGGCGAATCCTTGCGCCGGCGATCTTCCAGCGACGCTGAGACATCGCCTTCGAAGCCGGTGATCAGCAGATCGTCCGCAACGAGCAGGATTTTCGCGAGATGGAGGTTCCCGTGCAGACGGGTCTTGAGGCCCGAAATGGGGCTGCCGCATAACGCACGCAGGCAGCCCAGCAATTGATCGCGCGCCGACAATAACGGTTCAGCAGCGACGCGGGCCGTTTCCGGCAGCGACGGCGACTGGCGTTGCAATTCTTCGAGGGCCTGCTCTGCGGTGAACTGCGCCGAGCTGTACCAGCGCGACAGGTCGGACGTCTCGAGCGGTTCGGGCGAGAATGCCGCGTCGTGCGTGGGCCTCGACAGCAGGGCGTGCATCTCGCCGACGCGCCGGCCGAGCGTGCGCATTTGCATCGCGAACAGCTCGTGCGGCGCCTGTTGCGCCTCGGGTTGGGTGATCATGCCGGCGTAGCGCTCAAGATGATTGAGCGTATAGGTCCACACATCTCCCTGATGGCCGACGCGCTCGAACAGCGCGGCGAGAACGATGCTTTCCTCCGCGACGTGGGTTACGGCGCCCGCCAGCGCCGCAATCGATCTGAAGCCGGCGCGCGTGAGATAGCCCGTCATCTCCACGTCCGGGTTGACGCCTGGTTCGGCGCGTCGATACGCCTTCAGGAACAGCCTATCGCCCAGGATCACGCTGGTGTTGGTAGGTTCCGGGCCGATGTATTCGATGGCTTTGAAACTGAAGTTTTCGGGCGAAGGAAATGCGGCGGTCCGCTCGAAGCGCAACTCTCCGCCCGCGAATGGGTGCGAGCCGTTCATCGCGACGCAATTGACGATGCTCAGGCAGAAGGCGGGGTCGGCGAAGGCGTCGATCAGCACGCCGACCCGCGCGTGTTCGCGCACCTTGGCGAGCGTCCACTCCGCGGTGCGCAGCACGTTTTCATCGCCGTCGTCCCAAGCGAGCGCCAATGGCAGAAAGTAGGCCAGCTCGGCTCCGGAAGCGGAGCGCGCGTACACGTAGCTCAGCAGGAATGATTTCTGCTCGCGCCGCCACAACCCGCGCGGGCCGAGCTTAGCGGACGCAAGCGACCCACTATGTTTTGCAATCCAGCTTCTCGCCCGGAGAAATTCCGGCAGCGCCTCCTGCTCAAGATGCTGCAGCGTTCGACGTACCGTATTCGCCCCGATGGCGCGCACGCTCTCCGGCAGCAGCGTCGCCAACCCTTCCGTCAGCACGAGGACCGGCAGCTCGGTCGCTGGGAGGTGTTCGATGTGCCAGGAGGGCGGCGCAGCGGCGTCGCTGAGCAGGAGCCAGAAAAAACCGTGCGCCGGGAGTGTAAGAAAGTACGGCAACTCGCCGATTGGAGGGAATGCGTTGCGACCCAAGAGCTCCACCGGGACGCGGCCGCGGTACTTCGAAAGGTCCAATTCGACCGCCTGCGCGCTCTGCGAGAGGTTCGCGACGCACAGCACGATCTCATTATCGAGGCAGCGTACGTACGCCATGATCTTCCGGTTCTGCGGCCGCACGAATTCAAGCAAGCCGCGCCCGAAGCACTGATGCTGCTTGCGCACTGCGAGAATGCGGCGCGTCCAGTTGAGAAACGAGGACGGATCGCGGCTTTGCGCTTCGACGTTCACGGCCTGATATCCATAAATCGGATCCATGATGACGGGCAAATACAGACGCTGGGGGTCGGCGCGGGAAAAACCCGCATTGCGGTCGATGCTCCACTGCATCGGCGTGCGCACGCCGTTGCGATCGCCGATATAGATGTTGTCGCCCATGCCGATCTCATCGCCGTAGTAGATGATCGGAGAACCTGGCATCGACAACAGCATGCTGTTCATCAACTTGATGCGATCGACGTCGTTGTTCAGGAGCGGCGCCAATCTGCGGCGAATGCCCACATTTACGCGCATCCGCGGCTCCTGCGCGTACATGCGATACATGTAGTCGCGCTCGCGATCCGTGACCATCTCCAGCGTGAGCTCGTCGTGATTGCGCAGAAAGATCGCCCACTGGCAGTTCTCAGGGATGTCGGGCGTCTGCCGCAGAATTTCGGCGATCGGATAGCGATCCTCGAGCGCGACGGCCATGAACATGCGGGGCATGAGAGGAAAGTGATAGGCCATATGGCACTCATCGCCTTCGCCGAAATACTCGCGCACGTCCTCTGGCCATTGATTCGCTTCGGCCAGGAACATGCGGCCCGTGTAGCCCGCGTCCATCGCCGCGCGCATTTGTTTCAGCACGCCGTGCGTCTCCGGGAGATTCTCGTTGTTCGTGCCCTCCCGAACGCACAAATACGGGATGGCGTCGAGGCGCATGCCGTCCACGCCCATATCCATCCAAAAACGCATCACTTCAATGACGGCCTGCACCACGCGCGGGTTGTTGTGATTCAGATCGGGCTGGTGCGCGAAAAAACGATGCCAGTAGTATTGCCCGGCCACGGGATCCCACGCCCAGTTCGAGATCTCGGTATCCGTAAAGATGACGCGCGTGCCGGCGAGCTTCTTATCGTCGTCGCTCCAGACGTAGAAATCCCGCTCAGGCGAACCTCGCGGCGCCCGCCGCGCGGCCTGGAACCATGGATGCTGGTCCGAAGTGTGGTTGATGACGAGTTCGGTGATGACTTTTAGCCCGCGCCGATGGGCTTCTTCGATGACCTTGCGGAAGTCCTCCAGCGTGCCGTAATCCGGATGCACGTTGCAGTAGTCTGCGATGTCGTAGCCGTCGTCGCGCAGCGGCGATGGGTAGAACGGCAGCAGCCAGATCGCATTGACCCCGAGATCCTGGATGTAATCGAGCTTTTGCGCGAGGCCCGAAAAGTCCCCCATGCCGTCGCCGCTAGAGTCGTAGAAAGCTTTGACGTGCATCTGGTAGACGACGGCATCCTTGTACCAGAGCGGATCACACCCCGCGTTCGGCGCTTGATGGGCGCCGTTGGCGCCCGAACCAGCGCGCCGCGACGGCTCACGCTCCGCGCCTGCGCCGGCGAAACTCGATGGGCGATCGTCGTTCCTTATGTCTGTCATACGCATGCGGTGGAAAGCACCAGCGTAACGCCTACAAGCGCGCTACAGGTTCCTGATCGCGCAATTCGACCTGCACGCGCGGATGCGCCGGGGCGCCTGCACCTGACGAATGCCGCGCCCGTACATGGCGAAGCTCGCACAGCGCGACCACGGCGTCGCCCCACCGGCGACCAGATTCGGGTAACGCCGCTGTGAGCGGGCGCTGCCGGCATCGCGAAGTTCGCGTTGAAACGCTTGTAGTTAGGCGGGAGTTGCACCTGTAATCGAGCCGCGGCCTGCGAAGCACAGTACGCGGCTCAAGCGGACGAGCACAGACAAAGCGGACGCCATTTTTTTAATCGGTCCTACGGCGTGACCCCTCGTGAGGCGAGCTTCGCCTCGATGTGCGATACGCAACCCGGCTCATCAATGCGACACGCGTCTACGCTCATGCGCGTTGGCGAGCGTCGACGTCGTTTTCTGCTGTGCAGGGAACGCGAAACAGACCTGCAGGCCGTCTGCTTTGCTCCGGTGTGAACCGCAGTTGCGCCATCGCGTACTTATATCGAATCGGCCTCTGTTTGCGTCGAAGCGAAAGCACGAGGAGAACCTAGCCTGCCGTGAACAGTCAGCGTGCCGCAAGCGTTACTGTCCCGATCATGAACCCTCCCCTTCGAGTCGCCGCTCTGCTCGCCTGTTCGCTGGTCGGCTGGAACGGAAGCCTCGCCGCCGCACCCGAGATTCCTAGTTCCCAGCAGGAGTACTGGGCCCAATTCGACCGCCGCGACTGGACGGCGGCGATCACCGCGGCCGAGAAGCTCGTTGCGGCGGCGCGCGAGGACGCAGCTCGCGAGCCGCTCAGGCTCGCCAAGACGCTGTCACTTCTTGGCGACGCCCAGTTCGGCGCCGGCGACTACGTCAGTGCGGAAGCTTCCTACAAAGAAAGCCTGCAGCTGCTTGAGCAGCACGGCGCACCCATGAGCGCGGACCTGCTGGCGCCCTTGCGAGGTCTCGGCTACAGCTTCGCGATAAGCGGCCGACATGCCGAAGCGATCCCGCTGCTCGATCGCGCCTTGCTCGTCGGCCGCAGAAATTTCGGCCTGTTCGACATAGGCCAGCAAGGAATTTTGCGGCAGCTCGCAAGCAGTCTTACAAGGGTCGGACGCGCCGCAGACGCCGAGCGGCACATGGACTACCTACTGCGCGTGGGCGAGCGTACATACGGTCGGGACGATCCGCAGCTTGCGCCCATTCTGTGCGAGATCGGCGCATGGTACGCCGAGACGGGAGAGTTCATCGCGGCGCGCGAGCGCTATCGCCAAGCGCTCGATCTTGTCGAGAAGGCGCTCGGGCGCTCCAGCATGGCCGCCGTCGAGCCGCTGCGCGGTCTCGCGCGCACCTATACTCAAGAGCTGTTCTATTCGACGCTGCGCGTGCGCACGGATCGTGAACCCGCCCTCGGCCTGGCGCAGCGCGAAGGAGTCTCTACGCTGAGCAGCCGCGCGCTGCGATCCCCTGCGGACGCGGACGGATCGAGCAACGATCGCGAACCGATCGATCCGCGTCGGCTCAGTCCCGACGGCGAAAAGGCGCTCGAACGCGCGCTCAAGGTCATCGAATCTAAGCCCGACGCGCCGCGCGACGCTTACGTCGAAACCTTGGTCCAGATGGGGGACTGGCGCCAGATCAAGCAGCAGACCGACCGCGCAATGTCGCTATACCGGCGTGCTGCGGCCCTTGTGCAGATTGAAGGCTCGACGCATACAAGCGAGCAACCCGGCCGCGGGCCCGAGTCGCTGCTCAGCTCGCCGGTGCGGGTGTATTACCTCACCCCGTGGCTCGCGGCGCGCAATCTCACCCTGCCCGTCGAGCTAGTCGACGAAACCTTCGTAGAAGTGGAGTTCACGGTCACGAAAGACGGCCGCGTCTCGGGTGCGCGAGTCGTGGAGGCGAACGGCACAACGCGCCAAGCGGCCGAAGCGCTGGAAGCGATTCGAGGCTCGCGGTTCCGACCGCGCTTCGTGGCCGGTGAGCCCGTCGATACGCCCAACGTCGTGAACCGGGAGGTATTCAGAAGGCGCAAGCAGGCAAGCGACGATTCGACGCTATGAGGCGCGGACAGCCGGGGCGAGTTGTTCGGGCGGCGTTGGTTCTTCTTCAGCAGGCTCTGGGGAGGCCTCTTCTGAGGGTTCTGGATTCGGCGCAGATACGCCGTCCTGCGAGGGCTCCTCATTCGGC